>CALRKC020000101.1:0-7554 GCA_943367895.1 Erythrobacter sanguineus
TGCAATAAACCGGCGCAGGAAGTTGATTACGCTTTGTTTTTAGCCAAAGCCGAACTGGTACGCAGGGATACATTGTCCGTGTTGGACAGGGACCAACAATATGATCTGTCCGATTTACGGAAGCGCGGCATAAAAAAAGGCGTCAGGAATAGATTGGTCATTAAGGAAGAAACCAATTTTGAAGTTTTCTGGAACAACATCCTGATCCCGAATCTGGAATTACGCCATCAGGCAAAACCGGTGCATTCTTTGGAAGAAATTCAGTTGCTGGCTTCGGGATTTCCTCAAAATATCCGACAGTTCAACGTGTATTCCGGAAATGACATCGTTGCCGGAACCACCGTTTTTGAAAGCGAAAATGTCGCGCATGCACAGTACATTGCCGCAAATGAAACCCGTACCGAATTGGGAAGCCTTGATTTTTTGTTTAATGAACTTATTCAAAATACTTTCAGTAGAAAGAAATATTTTGATTTCGGAATTTCAAATGAGGCACAAGGCAGGAAACTGAATTCCGGATTGTCTTATTGGAAGGAAAGTTTTGGTGCGACAACCGTTACGCATGATTTTTATCAAGTGGCGGTCAAAAATTATATTTTACTCGATGATGTTTTTATTTAAATGAACACGATGATTCCTTTTTTGGATTTAAAGAAAATAAATGAGCCTTACGAAGCCGATTTCCGTATCAAAATGGAAACCATTCTTCAGAAAGGCTGGTTTATTATGGGTGATGAGGTACAGGCATTTGAAAAGAAATACGCCGACTATTGCGGCACCAGATATTGCATTGGTGTCGCCAATGGACTTGATGCACTGGTGCTGATCCTGAAAGGCTATATACAGTTAGGGAAATTGCAGAAAGGCGATGAGGTGATCGTGCCTGCCAATACTTTCATTGCAACCATACTCGCCGTGTTTGAAGCAGGATTAATCCCTGTTCCGGTTGAACCCGACCTGCAATCATACAACCTCGATCCAAAATTAACAGAACAAAAAATTACCGATAAGACGAGGGCCATCATTATCGTGCATCTTTATGGACAAATTGCCGATATGGACGCCTTTTCAGCCATGGCAAAACAACACAATCTGCTGTTGATAGAAGACGCTGCCCAGGCACATGGGGCGCAAACAGCTGCCGGGAAAAAGGCGGGGAACCTCTCCGACGTTGCGGCTTTCAGTTTTTATCCGGCAAAAAACCTTGGCGCCTTAGGCGATGCAGGGGCAATTACTACGAATGACAGTGAGTTGGCCGCAGTGATTTTTTCATTGCACAATTACGGCAGCCAGACCAAATACCATCATGATTTTATAGGTACCAATTCCAGATTGGATGAAATTCAGGCCGCATTCCTGAATATTAAGCTTGACGGTTTAGACTACGATAATGAAAAACGGAGGCTAATCGCAGCAATTTATTCCGATACCATTTCGAATCCTAAAATTACGCTGCCAATTTATAATCGGGACAAATCCCACGTATTCCATTTATTTGTTATCAGGACACAGGACCGGAACGGTTTGCAGCATTTCCTTTCAACCCACGGCATCAGTACACAAATTCATTATCCGGTGCCGCCACACAGGCAAAGGGCACTCAAAGAGTGGAACAGCTTGTCTTTACCAATTACTGAAAAGATCCATAATGAAGTACTCAGTCTTCCGATTTCTCCGGTAATGACTGCAGAAGATGCGGTTTTTGTTGTTTCAGTCTTAAATCAATATTGATTGGGTTCGGTGAAAGGCATATTGAAATCGACCTTATTTAAAGCCGCGTCTTTAAACTCGTTCAGTGTCGCTTTAAAGATCGCCATCGGGCTGATTACTTCCAAAGTAATTGCTGTTTTTGTGGGGCCGTCAGGAATGGCATTGGTTGGCAACCTCAGGAATTTCCTGTCGTCACTCGAGACTTTTGGTACGCTGGGTTTACAGAATGGGATTGTGAAATACACGGCGGAAAACAAAGACAATGAACCTGAACTAAGGAAGATATTGTCGACTGTTTTTATCAGCCTCACTGTTGTAGCTTTACTGCTTAGCCTTTTTCTTTTCTTTTTGGCGGGTTTCTGGAGCGATCTGATTTTCGGGCGGGCCTACCACTATGAGGGAGTATTCCGAATCCTCGCCGCCGCCATGCCCTGGTATGCCTGCTCGGTGCTGATGATTGCGGTCATTAACGGACTGGGAAAATACCGGGAAGTCATCTATGTCAATATTATTGGAAACATCATCGGGCTGATGCTGTCTGTTTTCCTGATCTGGCAATATCATACTTTTGGAGCACTGTTAGCTGTCGTTATAGCACCCGCACTGGTGTTTTTCGCAGCCTTGTTTTTCCTGCCTCAGAGCATCAGGCTGACAGAAAACATCGGGCGCAACGGATTTTCTTTTGAAATCATCAAAAAAATGTCGTCTTATTCTTTGATGGCATTCGTATCAGCGGTGATTTCGCCAATGGTCTTCGTTGCGATACGGAATAACATCATCCATTCGGAAGGAATTGCCCAGGCAGGTTATTGGGAAGCCATGAGCCGGATTTCAGGGTATTACCTGATGTTTGTCAGCACCATTGTTTCCGTTTATTTTTTACCTAAACTCGTCAGTGCCAAAACCGATCCTGAAACCAGAAGCGTTATTTTCGGCTATTGCAGAAATATCCTGCCGCTTTTTGCATTGGCGTTGCTGGTATTGTATTTTTTAAGAAGTTTCGCGATCAGTATATTGTTTACCAAAACGTTTACCCCTGTCGAAGATTTGTTTTTCTGGCAGCTTTCGGGGGATGTGTTAAAAGCATTTTCGATGATTTTAGGGTACAATCTCGTGGCTAAAAAGCATACGGTAACTTTCATAATCACTGAATTTATTTCGATGGCTGTGATGTATATCGGAAGCCAGTTTTTTGTGCATAAATTCGGAATTGAAGGCGTCGTGATGGCACATTTTGCCACTTATCTGGTGTATTGTGTCATTCTGGTTGTTTATTTCAGGAAGGTGTTGAGAGCAGTGTAAAAATCACTATTGAAGTAATTTTAAAAAAAAAAATCTCATTTTGAAAGTATATATTTGCTAAAATATTCTTAATTTTCGTGTATTATTAACCATTAACTTATTAGT
The DNA here is from genome assembly GCA_943367895.1 of Erythrobacter sanguineus. Taxonomy (GTDB): domain Bacteria; phylum Bacteroidota; class Bacteroidia; order Flavobacteriales; family Flavobacteriaceae; genus Flavobacterium. The sequence continues at coordinate 3,118 of CALRKC020000101.1, forward strand.
CATGAAAAAAAATCTTTATTTTTTAGGTATTTTACTTTCAAATTGTGTAGTTTTTTCGCAAAACACATTCCCAACAGGCTCCGGCACCAATGTTGGGATTGGTACAACAAGTCCCTCTGCCAGGCTTGAAGTAAACAGCGGCGCCAGTAATGTTTCAGGGGTTAGGTTAACAAGCCTTACCAGCTCCAGCACACCGGCAACAGCAAATGGTACGGCATTGGGCGTTGACAGCAGTGGTAATATAATTCTTGTCCCTTCTACAGGAGTAAACATTTATAACAGCAATGGTGCATTAACCGATACACGTGAAGTAACATTGGATAATCGCGATATTTTCTTTGTACCGACCGCTGCGGATTCAGAATTTACTATAAAAGGGGCGACAGGATATATCGGAATTGGGACAAAAACGCCTTCTTCAGAACTTCAGGTTGACGGTACATTACAGTCCAAAGTGGCTATTTTTACCAATACATTGCCAAATAGTTCTACATTTTCTTCAATAGGAGACCGCAACGACAAATGCCGTGTATTCAGCGCGGGAAGTGTTGTAGGTACAGGTACTGGTTACAATGGTGCCCGGATGTTCGATTTTCTGGATTTCCCAAGCTCTAATATCGATGCTAAATCAACTGCCTTTTTCGGGATTGGAGACAGGGCAGATAATACAAGATACCGTTTTATTGCTCAAACTGCAGGCACCACAACTATGGATATGCTCAATCAGAGCCAGCAATCTGTTTTCAAGGTTTATGATGATGGCAGTGACAATATTTTTCTAAGCATGCCCAATGAAACTTCATATGTAACAATAGGCACCAATTCATATACTGACGGAGGCGATACTTTTAAACTGTCTGTAAATGGTGACATGCGTGCCAACAGGGTAAAAGTATATACTTCATGGGCAGATTTCGTCTTTGAAAAGGATTATGACCTGCCGACTCTGGCTGAGGTTGAGCAGCATATCATAAAAAATGGTCACCTGAAGGACATACCGTCAGCTAAAGACGTTGAAGCACATGGCATTGAATTGGGTGAAATGAACAAGAAGCTTTTGCAGAAAGTTGAAGAGCTTACGCTTTATATCATTGAGCTTAATAAAAAGGTTGAGAAACTTGAAGCCAATGCTAAAAACTAAGCCATGCGTTACTTTATCATACTTCTTTTGTGCCTGAGCTTTAATATGGGCAGGGCGCAGACAGTCTATAAATATTACATGTACCTCACGGACTATCGCAGTGCGCACCCAATGTCTGTTGGAGGTGCATATATGGTTTATTCGGGTAGTGATGTTATGGACAGTAGTTTTTTTTCTGTTTATACGATATTACAATTTTATCAGGCTTTTCCGGATGCTATTGATACAGACGTTAAAGATATTTTTTATATAGAAACTTATGACAGCAATTTTGCTGATGACCTGATTTCGAATTATCCGGGTATATATCTATCATACGAAGACGTGACTAACGTTCAAATCGAATTTCTTGCTTATTATCCTGATGATTATGGGTCAACCAGTCCGGTAACCAATCTCGGGGCAGGTGGTAGCCGACAGGATCTCGATTATATTCATGCACCTGACGCCTGGGATATTACCAAAGGGTCTTCTAAAATCAAGATTGGTATCAGCGACCTGCCAATTGATATAGGGCTGCCTGACTTTTTAGACAAAGTAGAACTGGTTGCCGGAGCCACGACCACCACTGCGATTTCTCATGGAACTTCGGTGGCTGCGATTGCTGCAGCAGCAGGCGATAATGGTAGTGGGACAGTGGGCGTATGTATGGATTGCGAACTTATTTCAGGAACTTCTACCACCGAGTACAGTGCTGGTATAATGGGGCAGCTTTATGAGATGGCAGCAATGGGAGCAAAAGTCATCAATTTCAGCTGGACCAATTCAGGATATGTTAATAGTAGTCATGGATTTATAAATGCCGAACAGATGGTCATTAATGACATTGCAGAAAATTTTCATGTCGCTTTGGTTGCTGCGGCAGGAAACCGACCCTCGTTTGGTATTAATGATACTGTTAACGGCTATTATTCTTATGCGTATGCTAACCAGTATGGGGAATTGTTTGTTTATCCGGCAAGCTATAATAACGTAATTTCAGTATCTACGGTGCAGCATGACAAGGAATGGACAATTCCTTTGTCAACTTCGGATCCTGCTTACTGCTGTTATAATTCAGTGAATGGTTATGAGCTGTACACTAACCTTGAAGATTCAGCAACACGTGACATTAACGGAATGGATCCGGACAACCCTGTAGCTGTAAACAGAAATGGTTATTATTTGTCAGCAACTAATGTCGATGGTTTTCAACAATATAATCATACGCTGAACAACAGGGTTGATATAATGGCTCCCGGACAAGCGATTTTCATGTACGCTGACTATGGTTTTGACAATAGTATCGTATATGTAAACGGAACTTCCTTTGCTTCGCCTATGGTCGCTGGAACCATTGGATTGATGCTGAGTGTAAATGATTGTCTGCTCCCTTCAGAGTCTGAAGCAATATTGAAGCTCAATGCTAAAGACATTGAGCACATGCCATTAAATGTCAATTTTAAAGATTTTATGGGAGCCGGAAAGCTGGAAGTGGGCCGTGCGGTAAACTTTGTCAATGAAATGTCTTCAGGGGGAGGGAACGCAGTGATTGAAGATCATATTTTCGAACGCTTTGAGTTCAAGCTTAATAAAATTAATAATAACCTTACGATACAAAATATGGTGTTCGAGCTTGCATCCGTTGCAGAATTTACTGCAAAAAATCAGATTGAAGTGCTTGAAGATACCGATTTGCGTCCAGACTCGGGACATATTGATTTGCAAATTGACCATCACATTGACATAACGTGTGAAGAACCCGAAAAACCAAGACCTGTATCAGTAACTCAAAACATAATAGCAGAGAAGTCTTCAGTAATATTATCTCCAAATCCGAATAAAGGCAGTTTCGGGCTTTATAATTTAAGTGCCGAATTGCTCAGGAGCAACAAAGCCAGGATACAGATTGTTGATCTCAATGGCAGGAGCCTTTTTGATAACACCATTAGCGAAAAGGACTTCAAAGGCTATCGCATTAGCCTGCCAAATCTGTCGTCAGGAGTTTATATCGTGAAATTATCATCACCATCGTTTACGCAACAGATCAAGTTTATTAAACAGTAAGGAATTAATCGACGTTAAAAGGCCACCTGAAAGTAGCGTTCAGGTGGTTTTTTATTTCAATCGCACCAATAATTTAATTAGTTTTGAAAAAAATAAAAAATGACCCTATTATATTTCGATCCTGGTACCGGTGCCTTAATTGTACAGTTCTTTGCCGCTGCGGCTGCCGGAGTATTGATATTTTACAAGTCGATTAAGTCGAAAGTGAAATCCGTTTTCGGGATTAAGAAAAAAAAAGCGGATGACTTTATGGATGAAGAACAGGATAAAGAGAAATAAATGGAATCCGGCAGAATCCCTTCGTCGTTCCGCGACCCTTCAGGTTATGTATTCCGCGACGGCAATACGGTAAAAAGACGTATTACACCGTTGTATTTTAAGCAATATGTAAGCTTTACTGAAAGTGGCTTTTACAGTGCACTTATCGAAAAGAAATACTTGATTTCGCATACAGAAGCATCAAAAGATGCTGACTCAATAATTATTGAGCCTGAAGAAATTCCATTTATTTCATATCCTTATGAATGGAGTTTCCTGCAGTATAAACACGCGGCCTTACTGACATTAAAGATTCAGAAATTTGCATTGGAGCGCAATGTCACACTGAAAGATGCTTCGGCATTCAACATTACATTTCATAATGGCAAGCCGATTTTTATAGATACATTATCATTCGACTTTTACCTCGAAAATGAGCCGTGGCATGCGTACAGGCAATTCATCACCCATTTTTTAGGACCATTGGTGCTCAGCCATTATTACGGACTGGATTACCTTAAAACCTTGGCCACCGATATAGATGGCATCACTCTTCAAAAACTTTCTTCACTATTGCCGTTCCGGAGCCGTTTTAACCCAATATTGTTCACCAATATCCACATGCCGTCAAGATATGAGAAAAAGCATGCTTCATCCGGCACAAAAATAAAGGGGCTTTCCAAAAAAGCACAACTAAAGTTACTTGATGTACTGTATTCTTACATTGAGGGGCTTAATGTTAAGCAGCAGACAGAATGGGATGATTATTATAATCAGACCAATTATGAGATGCAGGCTTATGAACAGAAAAAGCAACTTATTAAACAATGGGCTGCTGTTGTTGATGCAAAAAAAGTGCTGGATTTGGGAGGGAATGACGGCACGTTTTCAAGAGAGCTTCCGGAAAATGTTGATTTTGTTATTGTTGCAGATGTTGATGCGAATGCCGTAGAACAGAACTACGTCAAAATCCTGAAAAGTAAAGAACGGAA
>CALRKC020000102.1:0-7497 GCA_943367895.1 Erythrobacter sanguineus
TCCTGAGAGAAGTTGGAAAATGGGCACATTTTCTGGGTATTATAGGCTATATTTATATGGGACTTATGGTATTAGTGGCAATTGCTGTCGGTGCTACCGGAAATTCCGCACTGATGAATCCCGGTGGTGATGAATCAATAGAACAGATGAGTCCTGTGGTAATGATGATTTTTCTTTTGATAGCTATTGTCATTATGTTCTTTCCGATTTTTTACCTAAATAAGTTTGCAGTAAACCTGAAAAAAGCGTTCAGGGAAAACAGCACGGAGTATTTAACCAGCTCATTTGAATACCTTAAGTCACATTATAAATTTGTGGGTATTTTTACAATCATATTCCTGTCATTGTATGCGCTGATGTTTATTGTCGGAATCGTTGCATTGTTAACAGGGGCCGGTTCAGCATCGTAATGAGATTATTGAAAATAAGTCAGGATCCGTTTTGGTTACCCGAAACGGATTTTTTCTTTACTGTAAAGTTCGTAATTTTGAAAACAAAACCCGCTTCATGAATAAATTCCAAATTCCGCTACTGTTAGTTTCGATACTGCTGGCACTTTATGAGCAAAGTAAAGAGAAGCCAAACATGTATGTAATGATTGCCTCGATATTGGTTTTTATGTATTGTATGATGCGCCTGGGTAGTAAGATTCCGAGTAAAAATCAGGATAAAGAAGATGATGATGTTCAATAAAGGCGATAAGGTCATGGTGCTTGATGAAGCACTTGACGGCACTGTAATCGGTGTCAAAGGTGATCAGGTTACGGTTGAAACCACTGAAGGTTTTGAGCTGACTTTCCATCAAAAGGAATTATTGAAGACAGGTGGGGAAACGATTAATTTCTCCGTACAAAACCTGAATAAGATATTGAAGGAAAAGGAAATTCCGAAGCCGCGAAGTTTTGTAAAGGAGAAAAAAACAAAGGAAATTCCAGCTCCTGAGTTTGACCTTCACATTGAAAAACTGGTCAAAAACCATCGTGGCATGAACAATTTCGATATACTTAGTTTACAGCTTGAAACCGCCAAAAGGCATATTGAATTTGCGATCAGCAACCGTATTCCTAAAATTGTGTTTATACATGGAGTAGGGGAAGGTGTGCTGAAAGCAGAGCTTGATTTTGTATTGGGCAGGTATGATAACCTGGACTTCCAGGATGCCAATTATCAAAAATATGGCACGGGTGCTACGGAGATTTATTTCAGGCAGAATAGTAAAAAGGGATAGATTTCAGGACTGTAAGACAGGATGTTTTTACTGAAAATCTTACAGTCTGAAAGCGCAGCAGTCTTAAAACCTGATATTAATTGGTAATATATTCCCCAAACAGATAGTTTTCCCCAAAAGTAAATTCCAATCCGTCAACATTGCCAAATTTCACGTTCCTGAAACGGACGGTATGAATATAGTTACTGCCGCTGGTAGTCGTTTCCACTTCAATGAGACCACTGATTTCTGCAACCCCATTTTTGGCAGACCATATCTCAGAAACCGCTCCGGTATTACCGGCACAGAAATTATCCGGTGTTACAACATTACTATACACAATAAACCTGAGCTGGTCTTCGGCACTGATGTAATACTCCCTCGGATTGCCAACAAGGGTAGCTTCGTTTGCAAAAAGCGTCGCCAACGTTGCCTGGTCAAGATTCAAGACCAATGCCTGATTCCCCGATAGTTTAAAGAGCAAGTTATTACCGGAGCATTTTTGTATATTTTCAATTGCCGTAAAATCAACCGGTTTATTGAGGTTCGGAGTGGTGTAAGTACCGAAATTAATCTGATCGGTAGTTTGGTTTTCGTCGTTGCCACGGTTAAACGTGATATCTGTAAATATGATGTTATGGCTGAAAGAACTAATCAGGCTTTCCCCTGTAGCAGCCACTTCTGTATTGACTGCCCTGGTCGTAATTTCTATTGTACCTCCCACGGCATTCCATTCATCAATTACCGTCGGGGTTGATGGCGGAATATTACTGCAAAGTGTTGATGCTGAAACGGGCCCGTCGTACACCCTGTAAATGACCTTTACGGAGCCGCCAATCGGAACCTGAATGGGCTGGCCGTCCGGAGTTTCCTTATTGATAAATCTGGTTTGCGGAAGCTGCACAATAAGGGCTTCGTTGCCTTTAAATTTGTACAGGAAAAAATCGTTTGTAGCTTCACCACAGGTTTGGGTCGTCGCAGTTTCAAAATCAAATGATTCTACTTTGATATCCCCGTCATTACAGCTGTTCAGCAATAAAACGCAACACAATAAAACCAGAAATCTCCTCATGTATTTTTCTTATTTGGAGCAAAAATAGGTAAAAAAAAGGTAAATCTCGGGAGGTGGCTCACAATGAAATCACAAATTTGTTAGCTTTGCACCGATGAAAAAAATATATTTAGATAACGCTGCCACAACCCAGGTTCGTCCTGAGGTAATCGATGAAATGGTGAGGATATTGGCTGATGATTATGGCAATCCGTCTTCTTCACACAGTTTTGGAAGGGTTTCCAGAAATACCATTGAGCTTGCCCGAAAGTCTGTTGCTGCCCAGCTCAATGCCAACGCAGGTGAGATCATCTTTACCTCGGGTGCCACTGAAGCGAATAACTGGATTATCCGTAACGCAGTGACGAACCTCCGGGTAGAACGGATTATTACCTCGAAAATTGAACACCATGCGGTACTGCATGCAGTTGAAATGATGCAGCAAGAATCAGGTGTATTGGTTGATTATCTGAAAATACTGCCAAATGGAAGTATTGACATGGATGATCTCGCCAATTTGCTTTTACAGCACAAACCTACGCTGGTTTCGCTGATGCATGTGAATAATGAGACCGGAGTAATTACAGATATTGACGCCGTTGCAAAGCTCGCAAAACTTCACGGTGCTTATTTTCATTCGGATACCGTACAGTCAATAGGCAAGTTAAAAATCGACGTACAGCAGCTCGCCATTGATTTTCTGGTTGCCAGTGCACATAAATTTCACGGCCCAAAAGGAATTGGTTTTGCGTATATCAGGAAAGGCCTCGCGATAAACCCCGTTTTTTTTGGCGGGGAGCAGGAAAAGGGTTTAAGGCCCGGCACTGAGTCAGTACACAATATCGCCGGTATGGCTAAGGCACTGGAAATTTCGTATGCACGCCTTGCTGAAGAGGAAAAGCAAATTTCGTCAATCAAGGAATATGCCTTAGAGAGCATTTCCACCCACTTCCCGGGTATGAAAGTCAACGGGAAAGCAGACGGTACACTCTATAATATACTCAATGTACTGCTTCCGTTTTCGCCGGAAAAAACATCGATGATTCTTTTTAACCTTGACATCAAGGGTATTGCCGTATCACGTGGAAGTGCCTGTCAGTCGGGGAGTCCGAAACCATCACATGTACTCGCGGAAATGTTGAAAGATGAGGAACTCGAAAAGCCAAGCCTGCGGATTTCGTTCAGTCATTATAATGCTAATGATGATATTGATGAGCTGATTAAGGCTTTATCGATGATCTGATTTGGTACTATCTGTTAAAAAATATTATGTTTGCCCGGAACTTATAAAAATAACTATCAAAAAATTATTGGTTGAAGCATCAAGGCAAAGCTGATGTATGACCAAAAGGGCTGGGATGACGGGACCATTACAGATGTTAACGGCACATTCATTACGGATTATAATCTGAATTACCTGACAGTACCGGTGATGGCCAATTGGCATTTTGGAAGGACGAAAAACTGGTACCTGAATTTTGGCGCTTATACTGCCATCCTGCACAAAACTTTATAAGAAAGCCCCTGAATGAGGGGCTTTTTTTATTGCTTTACCAAAACGAGGTATTTCCATGGTTCGAGGGTGAATACATCATCGCCTTTCAGGACAATTGACTTTCCGGAGAACAGTTCCGTGTAATTGCCTTTTTGGTATTTCGAATCCAGTTTTACTGTAGCCGGTTTTTCGCTGTAGTTGACAATTGGAATCACCCGGTCGTCGTTTTTCGTCCTTGAGAAGGAAATCACCTGTTCGGGCTTATCATTATAAATGCGAACCATTACCCCGCCTTCATCCCCATTCCACAAGGCATGGTTTTGATGCTTAAGTTCAAAAAGCTTAGTGTATAAAGGAGCATATGGGAATTTCGACCAATCGATCTCGTCTTTGTCAAAGAACTTCAGTGATTTTGCAAGTCCTGCTTCCTGCCCGCAATACACCAACGGCATTCCGTTGATTGTCGCACATAAAACCATGGAAGCTTCGAGTCCGTCACCAAAATTAGCGATCATGTTGCCATTCCATGAATTCATGTCATGGTTGTCTGTAAACAGCATACGATAACCGTCACGCGGGAACGTGCTTACGTCGTGCGCCATATATTCGACAAGGCCGCCCATGCTTTTTTTATCCTTTGTCACCGCGGTCATTTTCTCAAACAGCGTCCAGGAATACGTCATATCAAACGCGTTTTTATGTAAGTCGCGGGATTCCCATTCGGCCAGCATGAACACGGGTTTGATTGCATCAAGTTCAGCGCGTACATTATCCCAGAAATCCGTCGGGACGAAGCCTGCCGTATCGCAGCGATAGCCGTCGATATTCAGTTCTTTAACCCAATAGACCAACGCGCTTGTCATGTATTTGCGAAGTTCAGGCTTGTCGTAGTCAAAATCAATTACATCATCCCAATCATACCAGGGTGTAGGCTGGAAATGGCCCTCAGGCGTTTTGGAATACCAGTCCGGATGTTCTTTTGCGAGCGGATTGTCCCAGGAGGAATGGTTTGCCACCCAGTCGATAATAATGTGCATTCCCATTTCATGGATTTTGTCAACCAGGTGCTTGAAATCCTCTTTTGTGCCGAACTCGGGATTGACGCCAAAATAGTCCTTTACCGAATATTCGCTTCCCAAAGAACCTTTTCTTTTTTCGACCCCTATCGGATGTATCGGCATCAGCCAGATGATATCAATACCCATTGCCTTGAGTCTTGGCAGATGGCTTTCAAACGCCTTAAAAGTGCCTTCCGGTGTGAATTGGCGGATGTTGGCCTCATAAATGGTAGCGTTTTTACTCCATTCCGGATGTTTGAGCTCGACGAATGGCTTGGGTTGGTAAGCCGAATCGGAAGTTTTGGGGTTACTTTTTTTATCCGAGGTATTGCATCCTGAAAAAAGGAACGCCAATGCAAAAAAGGCAGGGAATAGTATTTTCTTCATGTTTTTGGATTTAAAAACTAAAGATATGAAAATCCGTCTTTTATCTATATCACTCCGTTACTTTTCTATTCGTTACTGGATATGATCTGTCCTGACCTCATGAATTTCTTTATTGACCCTGGCATTAATATCGCTTAGGGCATGCTGCAGGATGAAAATTGAAGTTCCTTTTTCCCGTGCATAAGGGTTGTTGATTTCGCCATACCGGTAAACCGATTTGAACAGAGGCCTCTCGTCTGAGCGACCGGGATCCTCGTCATTTGCTTCTTTTACCAGTATCGCATGCTTAATGGTAATTTCCGGAAACCAGTTTACATAATCGGCATTCATGGAAACTGCATTCATTCCCTTGATTTTTGAATAGTAATTGATGGCACCGGCCTGTCCATAATTATCGCAGATGATAACGGTATGTGAAGGATCGTTGATCTTAAGGAAAGCCTTATCCACTTTTCCGGCGAGTTCCTTCCATCCCTGCATATCTGCAAAATCCTGCGGCAGCTCGTGGTCTTTTCCATCTTCCCATCGCAGTAGTCCGAATTCTTTGTAAGGGGCAGGATCTTTGATAATTTCAGCCGGTGTATTATTCGGAAAGCCTATTTTGTAGACCGGTATGAATAAAAGGACAGGCAATGCGATCAAGGCCGTTCTCAGGACTGGTTTTTTCCACCCTTTTCCTAATTTTTCGAGACGGACGGCACCGAATCCTATAAAGAATGGATACAGTCCGATCGCGTAATACCCTTTTGCGCGGCAATAAACGAATAGCAGTAAAGTGATTGCAAATGCCCAGAAGAAAAAGCGGAACGGACGGAACGGCTTGTAAAAAAGAAGCGCCCAAAAGCCGGCGATAATAACGACAATTGCACCTATAAAAAACAGCAATTGGTCTTTAAGGAAGTCGCCACGGCTGACGTTCACCAGTTGTGTGTCCGCGAGCAATTTCATGTGATGGATTACCGGGAAATGATTTTGTACCTGCCAGATGATATTGGGCAACATGATCACGAACGAAAGCAGAAAAGCAAAGTATAAGTGTTTGTTGGTGAAGATTTTTCTGGATTTTTCAAAGAGTAAAGCTGGAAAAATACCTGCCAAAAGAAAAGCAATATTGTATTTGTTGAGCATGCCAACGCCAAAAGCGATTGCGGCGAAATACAGCCATTTGTTATTTTCAGTCTTAATGAAACGAAAAAGAAAGTAATAAAGTAAGGTCCAGAAAAATACATCAGCAGAGTTTGGCTGGTATAATGTATTCAGGCGTAAAAGCACCGAAAGCAATATGCTGAGCCCGCCGAGGAATAAGGCAAAAAGTCCGCCATTCAGGTCCTTAATCAGCCGCCAGACAATCACAATTGTTAAAGCACCGAATAGCGCCGGGAAAAACTTTACCCAAAACACACCATTGCCAAGCCATAAAATGATTTTAGAGAGGAACGCAGTAAAAGGCGGAACGGAAACATAACCCCAGGCTAAGTGTTTTCCCTGATCGAGATGCAGGTATTCATCGCGGTGGAGTTCGTATACGGGATCAATCAGCTGGAATTGGAGAATGAATTTCAGGACTATTAAGCCAATAAGTAACAGGGTTTCTTTTTTCATGGTCTGTTAAAAAAATAAAAGTAGGAAATCTAATCGGAGTTTCTGGAAGAAAAAACAGCTCTATGATGTTAGAACGGCTTTATCGGTTTGCAGAACAGTAAATACATCAGATATCACCCTGATTTTACATTTTCGATTATGACTAATTTAAAATAACGGCGCGGTGAAAGTGGTTATCGCCTGAAAGCGTAATCGCCAGCGCGGAACCTATCAGCGTCCCGACGGCTGGGACAAACTACCTGATGGCAAGCATTAGCTACTCAGTGGCAAGGCTTAACTACTCAGTGGCAAGGATCAGCTACTGAGCGGAAGGGTTCAACTAATTAATGGAAAGGTTCGGCTACTGGGCGGCAGGGATTAGCCATTCGGCAGCAAACCTCAGCGTCCTCGCGGCAAAGGTCAGCGAAGCGATGACAGGCATCAGCAACGCAACGACAGGGATCGGCAACGCACGGAATGATACTGAAGTGGCGATTTGTAATAATCGGGCAAATAATAAACCGCCCATCAGGACGGTTTATTATTTCAAAACTATTTTAGCACTCAGGCACTCGGGCACTGACTACAAATGAATCACTTCGTCGTAAGCCGCTGCGGCAGCTTCCATGATCGCCTCACTCATTGTTGGGTGTGGGTGAACAGATTTGATGATTTCATGACCTGTGGTTTCAAGTTTACGCGCTACGACTGCTTCGGC
>CALRKC020000103.1:0-7414 GCA_943367895.1 Erythrobacter sanguineus
CCTCTCCTGAAACATATAAGGTACGGTAAGGCAGTTTGAGTGAAATCTGCAGCAGCAACGTACTTTTCCCGATTCCGGGTTCGCCGCCCAGCAGGATTAGTGAGCCGGGTACTATGCCTCCGCCCAGTACACGATTGAGTTCAGCGTCAAGGCTGTCCATACGGATTTCGAGCGCCGAGTCAATTTCTTCGATCTTAAGGGGCTTGGTAGCTTTTTTATTTTCAGGAGTGGTCTTCCAGGCGGTTTTTTCTTCTTTCCGGAGCACTTCCTCCACAATAGTATTCCATTGTTTGCAGGCATTGCATTGTCCCTGCCATTTTGAATATTGCATACCGCAATTCTGGCAAAAGAAGGACGTTTTTATTTTTGACATTTATTTTCCTGCGTTTTTTAGTTCGTCGGCTTTTTCAAGCATCATGTCTTTGGTAAGGTCACCGATTTCGTCCATAAGATAGGCATTTTGGTATGCTTTTGCGGCTTTTTTGGTATCACCTGTCTTTTCATAGAACATTCCCATTTCGTATTGGGAGAGCATTGATTTCGGATAGCTTTTCTTCGCCAGAGCTGCGAGTTTCTCAAATTCCGCGAAAGCATTATTTTTAAGTATTGCCGCTTCAATAGCTTTGAAATCACTCAATCGGATGGGCATTTTCATACCATAAGACTTCTCGATGATCTCGTATTTCTTCACGAGATAATCGACATAACCATTTTCCATCTTGACGATTTTTTCCTGAAATTCAGCAGTTGAAATAGGCTGGTATTGTCCGAAAATATGATACAATGACGCGGGAATTCCATAGAGTACGAGCGAATAGTGAGAGGCGCCTTTAAACTCGTCGTACATGTAGTAAACATTAGGGTGCAGTATCGTCTTGATATTGGTGTCAAGGGTCCGCATGTCGGTCAGGTGTTTCTTAAGGTCACCATCTGCACCTGCCATATAGTAGAAAATAGGTTTCTTGGTCGTTTGAAGCATTACGGGAATGCGTTCCATCATTTGTTCCCCGAATTCGGGACTGAAGCAAATATAAGCATTGAACAGTGGATTTTCCTTATAGAGGAAAAGATTCAGGAAACCGGCTGTTACGTCATGCCCGCCGATAATCCTGAAAGGGGAAAGACGGTATTTTTTTTCGAGGGCAGGGATAAGCTCCGTGCCAACGAATTCAAAGAATAATGCGCCGGTCTCGGTCGGAAGGCCTTCCTGATCCATCACGGTGTCCGCCTCGCGCTCGCCATTGGCGTTTTGATTGACTGCTACAATAATGACCTCCGGAAGGTCGTCCCAATAGTTTCCATACGCCAGCGCGCCATCGTAGGCGTCAAGCAGGTATTCACCATCTAAAAGCAGTAAAAGCGGGTATTTACGGTCCTTGTTCTTGCCATAGGAAAGCGGAAGTGAGACAGTAAATTCGCGGTCCATATTCAGCTTTTCAGAGAAAATAGTATCACGGCTTCGCTGTGAAAAAGCAGGGAGGCAGAGCAATACTGCAAGTAGGATAATAATTTTTTTCATAGCCCGTTGAGGATTAAAGGAATGAATCCGTTAAAACAGTCGGGGAAGTTAAGAAATTATTTTTTTCTATTAAGGATGGGAAGCAGGAAAATTGAAATAACTCCAGTTGTGATTACCAGTAATATTTGAGAAATCCAGACAATCCATCCAAATGCATTTCCTACCGTTTCCGCTATTCCGTAGAAAAGCAGGATTTTAGCCATTAATACCGGATAGGTCCCGAAACCACTGCTCGTCACTGCAATCGTAATACTTCCTACAAGGAATGAAGATAAAATGGCCCCGAAACCGATGCTGCTCGTTTCCTCCAATGTAAAGATGGTCACGTAAAACATCGCGATATAACTTACCCAGATGAAGAGCGTATGGAAAATATAGGGCCATTTCTTTTCCATTTTTACTATGCTGAGCATGCCCTCTTTCAGTCCTGATACCTTTGCCTTTAGTGAAACGATAAATTTCATTCGGGAGTAAAAATAGAGCAGTAGGGCAATAGTGGTAAGGGATGCGCCGATTACAAGTACCCAGATGGTTTCCCGCAAAGGTATTTTATCCAGCACAAACTTTTTTACGGCATCAAATTGCACGAAAAACGTTAAAATCATCAGGAAAAGCAGGACTACCGAGTCTACGATGCGTTCGGCAACAATACTTCCGAAACCTTTATCGAAAGGAATATTGTCGTATTTTTTAAGTATCAGTGCCCGGGAGAATTCCCCTGATCTTGGAATCGTCATGTTCATCAAATATCCTATGGACACTGCCATGAAGTTATTGGCAAAGGAGCTTTTATATCCCATGTGTTCCAATGAGAACTTCCATCGGTAGGCACGCGAAACACAGCCCAGTGTAGAAATAATAAGTGAAATGGCGATGTAAAAATAATCAGCACGACGGAAATGCGTCTTGATTTCCTTTAGCTGTGCCGGGGTAAACTTGTCATAAGTGTAATATATCAGAAAAACACCCAGCAACAATGGGAGAATGATGGAAAGCCATTTTGTAATCAGACTTTTCAACGTGTTTAAGTCAATGTATTGTCTTTCTCATTAGGAAAAACCAATGATGGGGTGAATGATTTTGCCTCTTCAAAGTCTAATATTCCGTATGCGATGATAATGATGATATCGCCTTTTTGGACTTTTCTGGCGGCAGGCCCGTTTAGCGTGATTTCGCCACTATTACGGTTTCCTTTGATGGCGTAAGTCTCAAGACGCTCGCCGTTGTTGATGTTTACGATAGCAACTTTTTCACCTTCAATGATATTTGCCGCTTCCATTAAGGCTTCATCGATGGTAATGCTTCCGATATAATTCAGGTCTGCACCGGTAACGCTGACACGGTGGATTTTTGATTTTACTACTTCAATTTGCATGGGGCAAAAGTAATTAATTAAATGAAATGGTGTCGATTAAACGAATGTCCTTAACAAAAACGGCTATAAAAGCACGGTATTTTTTGTTTTTGTTTTTGCGGATTATCGGCAATAGCGTTGATTCATCAGCAATTTCGAAATATTCCAGCCTGAAGCCCTCGATGTTTTTGAAGGATGATTCAACATATTGCGAAACGGCTGCCGCACTTTTCGTGCCAAACATTTTTTTTGCCTGCTGTAATGTCCTGAAAATGATGGAAGCTTTTTGTTTTTCGTCTGCCTCAAGCCGTTCGTTTCGTGAGCTCATTGCCAGTCCGTTTGCCTCACGAAAGATGGGCATTCCCTTGATTTTAACAGGAATATTGTATTTGCTGACCAGCTTTTTTACGATTTGAAGCTGTTGGAAATCCTTTTCGCCAAAATAAGCATTTGTGGGTGCTACGATCTCAAATAGCCGCCTGACTACCGTGCCCACACCGTCAAAATGTCCGGGACGGTGGCGCCCTTCCATCTGGTTTTCAATTCCGTCGAAATCAAAGGATTCTGATTGGGCGCTGCCTTCGTAAATGTCATCAACTGATGGGGCATATATGAGAACGTTTTCGCTGATAGAACGAATTTTTTCGACGTCTGAATCGAGCGTTCGGGGGTATTTTTTGAGGTCTTCCGGATTGTTGAATTGTGTAGGATTAACAAAAATGCTTATGACCGTTACATCATTGTCTTTCAAAGACTCTGAAATCAGAGAAAGGTGCCCCTGATGCAGCGCACCCATTGTAGGCACGAAACCCACAGTTGTTTTGTCGGAAACCATTGATTTGAGGTGTGCTTTTAAATCGGCCTTCCTTTCGAAAATCTGCATGAGCATTGGATTATTAAATTGCAAACTTAAGATTTTACCCAATAAATACATAAATTTTTGTACTTTTGCCTGTTTTTTATCGGCAATACATAAAAGTGTAGAATTATATGGAGGATAAGAGGATATTATTTGTATCATCTGAAGTGGTGCCTTACCTGGCAGAGAATGAAGTTTCTTCAATGTCATATGATGTCCCCAAAATGATTAATGATCAGGGAGGACAAATCAGGATTTTTATGCCAAGGTATGGCAATATCAATGAGCGCAGGCACCAGCTCCATGAAGTAATCAGGCTTTCGGGGATGAATCTTGTGGTGAATGACTTGGATATGCCACTGATTATAAAAGTGGCTTCTATTCCAAAAGAAAGGATCCAGGTCTATTTCATTGACAATGATGAATACTTCAAACGCAAGGCTACTTTTGCTGATGAAGAAGGCGTTCTGTACCCTGATAACGATGAGCGGGCCATATTTTTTGCAAAAGGAGTTGTTGAAACCGTGAAAAAGCTCAACTGGGTGCCCGACATCATACACGTTCACGGGTGGCTCGCCGCGATGCTTCCTATTTATATGAAGCATTATTATAAAGATGAGGCACTGTTTGCTGATACCAAAATCGTAACTTCGGTGTATTCCCAGCCTTTTGATGAGGCATTGAATCTCGAGATGATTAATAAAGTGAAGTTTGACGGCATTCCCGGGGAGGCTGTCACTGATCTTGAAACACCAACATACGAGAACATCATCAGGGCATCCGTCCTGCACTCTGACGCTGTAATTATTGCCTCCGAGACTGTTTCCCCAAGTTTAACAAAATTTATAGAATCGTCGGGAAAACCTTTTTTACCTTTCGCCCCGAAAGATAAATTCGCAGCAGTTTACACCGATTTTTACAAAACCAAAGTTCTATAAATTATTTTTGATTATACATGAATTACAAAACACTCTAAACTGTTTTCTCACTAACAATTATCGTTGCTTTATTTGCCTCTTGTGATAAGGAATTTAATGACATTGGTACAGACGTCATCGGTGAAGACCACTTCCTGGTAGATAAGTATAACGGTGCGACTGTGGTGGCTTATGATAAAGCAACCGGAATAGTGCAGTCCAATAACCTCCCGGTAAATCCTTTAGGGATATACAATAATCCCGTTTTTGGGACCACAAAAGCAGCATTTGTCACGCAGTTGGAAATGGAGGCCACGTACATCGGTACTGATTTCGGAAACAATGTCGTGATTGACAGCGTGTATATGTCAGTCCCCTATTTCAGCACAAGAACTGCAGTTGCTACGGGTGGTGCAGGAACCTATGAACTGGATTCCATTTACGGTGGCGGAAAGATGAACCTGAAGGTTTTTGAGAATGGATATTTTCTTAATGATTTAGATCCTGCTTCAGGGTTTGAAGACGCCCAGAAGTTCTTTAACGATGACGCTAATATCGAAAGCTTTAAGAGAGGCACCGTGTCTGATTCCGATGGGACATCGGTGTTAAACGGCAATCCGTTAAATAACAGTTCTAATCGTGCAGAGAATAACCGTTTTGGGATTAGTCCTGCTGAAATCGTATTAACAGAAACAGATGACGATGGAGAAGAGACGGTAACCCGATCGGCTCCCGCCATGCGCCTGCACTTGAATAAGGATTTTTTTAAGAAAAAAATTATCGAAGCCCCTCAGGAAAAGTTAGCGAATAACGCCTCTTTCCGCGATTATTTCAGGGGATTGTATTTTCAGATGGAAGATGATGATACCGGAGATGGGACTTCTTTAATAATGATGGATTTTTCAAAAGGAAATATCAACATTGCTTACAAGGAAGATAAAACGATTCGCAACAAGGCCAACACGGCAGACAGTATAATCAGGGTGGCGAAGAAATTTGTCCTGAATTTGAAAGGTAACACTATAAGTCTTCAGCAGCACACCGACAACGTTGGGGAATACAGTGCCGCTTTATCGGCTACAAATACAACAGTCGGGGATGAGAAGCTGTATGTAAAAGGAGGACAGGGTTCTATTGCTGTAATCGATTTATTTGGTCCTGACAATGACAATAACGGCGTCGCGGATGAATTGGAAGTCATGCGCAATCAGAACTGGCTGATAAACGAAGCTAATCTTACTTTTTATGTTGACCGCGCAACAATGAAATCGGATGAAGGTACAGGCGTGACAAAGCCCAGTGAGCCGGAAAGACTTTTTCTCTATGATTTGACAAACAAGCGTCCTTTGTTTGATTACGCTACCGACGGGACAACCTACACAGCAAAACCGAAACTGGGAAAGGTTGTACACGATGGTATTATACAGCGTGAAGATGTTAAGGATCGCGGCGTTAAATACCGCGTCAGGATCACGAATCATTTAAGGAATCTTATCAAAAATGATTCTACAAATGTCAGGATTGGTTTGGCCGTGACCGAATCGATTAATATAATCTCAAACGCAAGGCTTAAAAATCCAACGACACTTCCTTTGCCTTTTACAAATACTTCCACTACATTTGACAGACTGCCATCGGCGTCGGTTATGCATCCGCTGGGGACAGTGCTGTGGGGAAGTGCGCCTACAGTTGCAGACGATAAAAGACTGAAACTCGAAATTTATTATACAAAACAAACTAATTAAGTATTATGTGCGGAATTGTTGGTTATATCGGACACAGAGAAGCCTACCCAATTATCATAAAGGGGCTGAAAAGGCTTGAATACAGGGGTTATGACAGTGCTGGCGTGATGTTGTATGATGGAGATAATCTTAAACTTTCCAAGACAAAAGGCAAAGTCTCCGATTTAGAGGAACGTGCAAAGCAAATCACTACAAATGGTACAATTGGAATTGGCCATACACGCTGGGCGACCCATGGTGTGCCAAATGACATCAATTCCCACCCTCATTTATCCAATTCAGGAAATCTGGCAATTATCCATAACGGGATTATAGAGAACTATGAGCCCCTCAAGAAGGAACTTATTAAAAGGGGATATACATTTCAATCCGATACCGATACCGAAGTATTGGTCAATCTTATTGAAGAGGTTCAGAAAAAGGAAAAGCTTAAGCTTGGTAAAGCAGTGCAGATTGCGTTAAACCAGGTAGTCGGGGCATACGCGATTGCAGTTTTTGATAAAAAAAATCCGGATGAGATAGTTGCGGCACGTCTTGGAAGCCCGCTTGCCATCGGGGTAGGTGAGAACGAGTTCTTTATCGCCTCAGATGCTTCTCCGTTTATTGAGTATACTTCTAATGCAGTATATCTTGAAGACGAGGAAATGGCAATCGTAAGACTGCATAAACCATTGAAAATCAGGAAAATTAAGGATGATACTTTAGTGGATCCCTACGTACAGGAACTGCAGTTGAATCTGGAACAAATTGAAAAAGATGGTTACGACCATTTCATGCTTAAGGAAATCTACGAACAGCCGAATGTTATAAAGGATACATACCGTGGAAGGCTTTTGGCCAATGAAGGCATTATCAAAATGGCCGGTGTTGAAGATAATCTCGAAAAATTCCTCAACGCTGAAAGAATCCTTATCGTCGCCTGCGGAACCTCCTGGCACGCCGGACTTGTTGCCGAGTATATCCTTGAAGAATTTACAAGGATTCCGGTTGAGGTTGAATACGCCTCTGAGTTCAGGTATC
>CALRKC020000104.1:0-7305 GCA_943367895.1 Erythrobacter sanguineus
GTTTTGGCTTCGGAATATTTTTTGGTCCATTTCGTGAGGTTGTCGGCAATCTCCTTTTGGCTGCGCTCACGTTCATCGGGTTCCTTGAGTGCGATACGGATCCTGCCGCTGTTGACCGATGCCGAACCAAATCCGGGCGATGTGATTACGAGGCTGACCTTCTTCTCCGGAATGGAATCATTGATCAATTGCGTCAGTTCCTGCATAAACCGGTCGGTGTATTCATAGGTGGCACCTTCCGGAGCGGTAACGTTGACACCGACGAAGCTTCGGTCGTCGTATGGAGCGGTTTCCTTTGGCAGTATCTTGAAAAATAAGACGATAATCCCGATACAGATAACGATGATCGGGAAGCTCAGCCATTTCCGTTTCATGAATTTCGAAAGTGATTCGGCATAGCCTTTGTTTAATCTGACAAAGTAAGGTTCCGTCAAATTGTAGAATTTCGATTTTTTCTGCTCACCGCCTTTCATCAGGTATGCATTCAGCATGGGCGTAAGCGTCAGCGATACGAATGCCGAAATCAGCACCGCCGCCCCAATGACGACCCCAAATTCCCTGAATAACCTTCCAACAAACCCCTCGAGGAAAATAATCGGAAGGAAAACGGCCGCCAGCGTAATGGAAATGGAGATGACCGCAAAGAAGATTTCATTCGAGCCTTTGATAGCGGCTTCGATGGGCGACATACCCTCTTCGACTTTCTTGAAAATATTTTCGGTGACAACAATTCCGTCATCAACCACCAATCCTGTAGCGAGTACAATGGCGAGCAAAGACAATACATTTACAGAGAATCCACACAGGTACATGATGAAAAAAGTGGCAATCAGTGAAACCGGAATATCAATCAACGGCCTGAAGGCAATTGCCCAGTCCCTGAAGAATAAATAAATAATCAGGATTACCAGAATGATCGCAATTGCTAAAGTTTCAGCCACTTCAATAACCGATTTCTTAATGAAAACACTATTGTCAATGGCGACATTCAGTTTAAGGTCTCCCGGAAGCGTCTTCTTTAAGTTGTCATACTGCTCATAGAAGGCATTGGCAATATCAATATAATTGGTTCCCGGCTGCGGAATAATCGCCAACCCAACCATGGGAAGCCCTGATTCGGACATTTTGGTTTCAAGGTTCTCGGGTCCCAGCTCGGCACGACCGATGTCACTGAATTTTACCGTCTTTTCGCCTTCTGATAAAATGACGATATTATTAAACTGCTCCGCCTCAGACAGATTTCCCATCGTTTTCACCGTCAGTTCCGTATTGGCACCGGTCAGTTTTCCTGAAGGCAGTTCGACGTTTTGCTTTTCAAGCGCTGTCCGGACATCGGCGACCGTTATGCCATAAGAAGTCAGTTTGACAGGATCAACCCAAATCCGCATCGCGTATTTTTTCTGTCCCCAGATTTGTACGCTGCTGACCCCGGGAATCGTTTGCAGTCTTTCTGCAATAACATTTTCAGCATAATCACTGAGTTCCAAAGCATCTTTTGTATCACTCTGGACCGTCATGGTAATTATTGGCTCGGAATCGGCATCTGCTTTTGAAACAACGGGCGGCGCATCAATATCCTGCGGCAGGCTCCTGACGGCCTGTGAAACCTTGTCACGGACATCGTTGGCCGCTTCTTCGAGACTTTTTTCGAGCTTAAATTCTATCGTAATATTGCTGGATCCCTGATTGCTTGAGGAGGTAATATTCCTGATTCCGTCAATGGAATTGATGGCTTTTTCAAGCGGCTCGGTAATCTGGGATTCGATGATATCGGCGTTGGCTCCGGTGTAATTCGTCCGTACGGAAATCTGTGCCGGATCAATTGAAGGGAACTCCCTTACGCCAAGATAAGTATAGCCAATGATTCCGAACAGCACGATGACCAGGTTGACGACAATCGTAAAAACGGGCCTCCGGATGCTTAATGTTGATAAACTCATGACTTATTGTATTTTGAGCATAACCTTCACGGGCGCATCTTCCTTGAGCGACATCACCCCTGAAGTCAGTACCGTATCACCGGCCTTGAGCCCCGAGAGTATCAGTACATCTTTATCTGTACGGGTTTCCGTATCTACTTTGTTTTCTTTTGCTTTTCCATTTACGACTGTAAAAACCTTTTTCCCGTCCTGAATCGGTATAATGGCTTCGGAAGGAATTACAATGGCGTCATTAATTTTCTGCAGTGGCAATTCGATATCCGCGAAAGTGCCCGGAAGCAGCTTACCATCTTTATTGTCGGCAACAGCACGTATCTGCAGGGTCCTCGTGGTTACAGCAATCTCAGGTTCGATGGCATAGACTTTGGCAGTGTATACTGCAGTCGATCCTGCCGTGGTAAATGCCAGAGTCGTATTCATCCTGATCTGCCCGGCGTATTTCTCAGGAATGCTGAAGGTGATTTTTAATTGGGAAACGTTGACGAGTTTGGCAACGAGGATGTCGGGCGTAATGTAGGTTCCCGGTGAAATGGAGCGCAATCCGATTTTTCCCGAGAAAGGGGCTCTTACCGAAGTTTTTCCGATCTGCGCCCTGATCAGTTGCGTTTGTGCCTGAGCCGATTTAAAGTCGGCGCGCGCAATATCATATTCCTCCTGACTGATGGCTTCTTTCTTTAAAAGCAAACCGGCCCTTCTTTCATTTTCAGAAGCAAGGTTTTCCCTCGTTTCCTGCTGACGCAGCTGGGCGCGTAATTCGACATCGTTCACCTTGAAAAGTACCTGCCCTTTGCGGACATTTGTGCCCTCGGTAAAATAAATCCCCTCTACGATTCCCGAAACTTCGCTGCGAATTTCAACCTGTTCATTGGCTTCAATGGACCCCGAAAGGGAGAGGTTGTTTTCAAATGTTTGGGGCACGACAACAATACCGCTGACGGTTGCTGTTTTATTTTTTGCTTTCGGGTCTTTGGATTTGTCTTTCTCGGCGTTGTTTTCTTTAATTCTATAGAAAATCAGCGCGCCAAGTCCAACAATTAGGAGGGTGTATACGATGTATTTTATTTTCATGAGCTCGGGTTATGAAACAAATTTAGGTGTTACAATCCTGAAAGGGAAAAGCGTTAGATTTTATTTAACAACTGTTGGTGAGTCGCTGAGATCAATAGATAGTAAATCGAAAGATGTTTTCGGGTAAAGATCAGGTTTTGGGAATATCTCTACCGATTTTCAGGACTAACTGATGTAGTTCCAGATTTCCTGTTTTCGGGACATTTCCATAAACACCGAACGCAGCACTTCATGTTCGGGTTTGGTAAGCGACGTATCCTCCTTTAGTATTTTTATGGCGTAGTGCCTTGCCAGTTGCAGTATTTCACGGTCTTTGACGATATCGGCAATTTGCAGGTTCAGCACACCGCTTTGCTGTTTGCCCATCAGGTCGCCGGGGCCGCGCAGCTTCAGGTCTACTTCTGCAATTTCGAAACCGTCGTTGGTGCTTACCATGGTATCCATACGGGTTTTGCTGTCATTACTGAGTTTATGTCCCGTCATCAGGATGCAATAACTTTGTTCGGCGCCACGGCCCACACGGCCACGAAGCTGGTGTAATTGCGATAATCCGAAACGCTCGGCACTTTCGATAATCATGACACTGGCGTTTGGGATGTTAACACCCACCTCAATCACTGTTGTGGCCACCATAATATTGGTTTTTCCTTTTGAAAACCGTTCCATTTCCGCATCCTTATCTGCGGCTTTCATTTTTCCGTGAACAATAGAAACGGCATACTGCGGCAAAGGGAAATCGCGGGAAATACTTTCATAACCATCCATCAAATCCTTGAAGTCCATTTTCTCAGATTCCTGTATCAAAGGATAAACAATATAGATTTGACGGCCTTTGGCAATTTCATCGCGTATGAATTTCCAGACCTTTAAACGGTTGCTGTCATAACGGTGCACCGTCTGTATCGGTTTTCGTCCCGGTGGCAGTTCATCAATAACCGAAATATCAAGGTCGCCGTAAAGGCTCATCGCCAGGGTACGCGGAATCGGCGTGGCAGTCATCACCAAAACATGTGGTGGGATATCATTTTTTTTCCACAATTTGGAACGCTGTTCCACGCCAAACCGGTGTTGTTCATCAATTACTGCCAAACCAAGATTTTTGAATTTTACTTTGTCTTCGAGCAAGGCGTGCGTTCCGATCAAAATATGCAAAGTACCATTTTCCAGTTCTTCGTGAATGATTTTCCGTTCTGCAGTTTTGGTTGAACCCGTGAGGATTTTTATATTGATGTTTAAATCTTTGGCCAGTTCAGATAAGCCAAAGTAATGCTGGTTGGCGAGGATTTCTGTTGGCGCCATTAGGCAGGCCTGAAATCCGTTATCCAGTGCCAAAAGCATTGTCATTAAGGCCACAATTGTTTTCCCCGAACCCACATCACCCTGTAGCAGACGATTCATTTGGGCACTGCCGCCCATATCATTGCGCATTTCCTTCAACACGCGTTTTTGGGCATTGGTAAGATCAAAAGGCAGGTGATTGTTAAAAAAATCATTGAAATAGTCTCCGACTTTTGTAAACGGATGCCCTTTAATACGGTGTTTCCTGATGATATTTTTGGTGATCAGCTGAAGCTGAATAAAGAAAAGTTCTTCAAATTTCAAACGGAATTCGGCTTTCGCCAAAGCTTCTGAGCTTTTTGGGAAATGAATATTAAATAACGCTGTATTTTTTGAAACCAGTTTCAGTTCCTCCAAAAGCCAGGCAGGAAGCGTTTCGGTAAAAGTATTGCCGGTTTCAAGGAACAATTGCTGCATCATTTTGTTGACAACACGGTTTGAAATGCCACGATTGGCAAGGGTTTCCGTTGAGGGATACACCGGTTGCATTGCGGAACGAAGGCTTTGTTCATGCGCGGTCAGCAATTCAATTTCAGGATGCGGCATGCTGTATAAACCATTGTAAACATTGCATTTCCCGAAAATCACGATGGGGACATTCAACTGCAGGCTTTCCCTGATCCATTTGATTCCCTGAAACCAGATGAGTTCCATTTCGCCGGTACCATCAGTAAAAGTCGCTACGAGCCGTTTTCCTTTTTTCTGCTCGACGGTTTTGATGTGGATAATCTTCCCGACAATCTGGACTTCAGCAGGATTGTTCCGCAGTTCATTGACTTTGTAATACCGCGTCCTGTCGATGTAGCGGTTTGGATAGAAATTGACGAGGTCAGCATATTTATGGATTCCCAATTCCTTACGAAGCAAATCGCCTCGTTGCGGGCCAACGCCTTTGAGGTATTCGATTGGAGTTTGTAAAAGGTTGTTTGGCATGAAACGAAGATACTTTTTAATTGGGAATTCTGAAACCGATTTACTCCCTTAACCAGCATTGCATTGCCGGAAAGGGCTGTTTGTTGGATTCCGCAGCGCTTTTCTCAGTTAATGTCATGCCGTACCATTCCAATAATGGCAGCCCTGCATAGGCCTTACTTTGGTAATTGTCGATAAGCCATGCTGAATTGCCTTTGTATCCGTCAGGATGAAATACGAATTCAAGGGGTAAGTCAAGGTGCGTGGCAGCGGCGAAGGACCACAGCATGGCCGTGATTTCTTCGCTTTGTGAAGGCCATTCCTCAGGCATTTGACCGCTGCCGATTAATTTCCTTTCTGCCGCAGCGGTTACAGCGATATGACCTGCTTCATGTAATAAATCTCCCGGATACAGCAGTTTTTCAAAATCAATATAAACACATCCCGGGCCAAGGTCCAGTCCCGGCAAAAAGGTAGTGTCAGGCAAGGCTTTTTGAATTAATGCAATCCCGATTTCCTCGAGAAATGCTCTGATTTTAATGACTTCGATCGTGTTTTCTATAGGATGCATCGTGCGCTTTATTGGTTATAAATATAGCAAAGCGAGCTTTCCCTGACAAATTTATTTAACGGAGGGAGTAGGCTGAAAATAATTATACTTTGTAACTTTGGAATCCTATACTTTTATAATGAGACTACTATTTGCGCTTCTGATATTTCCTTTATTGTCATTTTCACAGCAAACGCGGTTTGTTGATTTTAAAACTGTAACGGCCAGTGTTACGCCAAATCCTTCGGATAAATCCATTTCGGGGTCAGTTATTTATGATTTTGAGGTAATCAAGCGTATAGATACCATTAAGATCGATGCTGTTAAGATGACTTTTGAAAATGTGAAAATCAACGGAAAGCAGGTAAACTATAAGAACTCGGGAAAACAATTGCAGCTGTTCGAAGGTTTTAAGAAAGGTAAAAACACATTATCCTTTAGTTATCAGGCAGTTCCAAAGCAAGCTTTATATTTTACAGGGACGAATAAGGATTTGCATATCTGGACACAGGGACAGGGGAAGTATACAAGCCATTGGTTCCCGAGCTTTGATGATGTCAATGAAAAGGTTATTTTCAGAATGAATATTCACCGTTCAGATTACAGAATGACCGCTGTTTCCAATGGTTTTAATAAAGTGCCCAATCTTAATATTAAGAAGTCCGAAGGGGGAGATGCTGTGTCGGGTTATGAAATGGACAAACCCATGAGTTCCTACTTATTAATGCTCGTCATGGGAAATTTTAAAAGCAAAACAGAAAAATCCACGAGTGGTATTCCGCTGGAGTATTATCTGGCAGCAGAAGATTCCACAAAATTTGAAGCTACGTACCGCCATTCCAAACGAATTTTTGACTTCCTCGAAAAAGAAATCGGTGTACCGTATCCATGGAAAATTTACCGGCAGATTCCCGTGCATGACTTCATCTACGGCGGTATGGAAAACACGACGTCGACTTTGTTTAACGAGGTTTATGTAGTCGATGACATTGGTTTCAATGACAATAATTACATCAATGTCAATGCGCATGAACTGGCGCACCAATGGTTTGGCGATATGGTTACGGCTAAATCCTCAAAACACCATTGGCTACAGGAAGGCTTTGCGACGTATTATGCACTTTTAGCCGAAAGGGAAGTGTTCGGCGACGATTATTTCAATTATCAGATGTATGAAACGGCGGAGCAATTACAGCAGGCTTCCAAGACAGATACCATCCCGATCTTAAATGAAAAAGCCAGCTCGCTCAGTTTTTACCAGAAGGGTTCATGGGCATTGCATGTGCTTAGAGAAGGCGTGGGGCATGACAAGTTCAGGAAAGCGGTAAAGAATTATCTTGAAAAATATCAGTTTAAGAATGTGGATACGGATGAATTTTTTGCTGAAATCAATAAGGTATCCAACTATGACACCAAAGATTTCAGTAAAAGATGGCTTGAGAGCGGCGTGTTTCCAATTCAGGAGGTATTGACGATATTAAAGAAGAGCAATTTTAT
>CALRKC020000105.1:0-7279 GCA_943367895.1 Erythrobacter sanguineus
CTTGAAAACTATAATGTTGCGAATGGTGGACTTAACGGAAGCTATGTTACATTAGAAGTTAACGGAGTAAAACTGGAGAATGTTCCGGTAATTATTCAACCGGGTCAGGCAATAGGGACCGTTGGTGTCGCGCTTGGATATGGCAAGACGGCTTCTCTTAAAGAAGAAATGCAGGTAGGAGTTAATGCCTACAGCTTGTATAACAATTTCAATGACGTTCAGTCAGTTAAGGTTTCCAAGTCTTCCGGATCGCATGAATTTGCATGTATCCAGTTGCACAAGACGTTAATGGGCCGTGGCGATATCATTAAGGAAACTACATTGAAGATTTTCAGTACGGAAGATGCTGAGAAATGGAATGAACAACCGATGGTTTCATTAGACCATAAGGAAGTTCCTGCTACTTCGGTAGATTTATGGGAACCTTTCGATCACTCTGTTGGGCATCATTTCAATCTTTCAATTGATTTGAACGCTTGTACAGGTTGTGGCGCTTGCGTTATCGCATGCCACGCGGAGAATAACGTTCCGGTAGTTGGAAAATCTGAAATGAGAAGAAGCCGTGATATGCATTGGTTGCGTATTGACAGGTACTATTCTTCAGAAGAGACGTTTGCAAAAGACGATATCAAGAAAGAAGAGTTCGATGGTTTGTTTGGTGAAAAAGGATCTTTAGGTGGTTTTGGAGAAATGGAAAATGCCTATGCTGAGAATCCTCAGGTAGCGTTCCAGCCTGTAATGTGCCAGCACTGTAACCATGCTCCTTGTGAGACTGTTTGTCCGGTAGCGGCAACATCACACTCTCGTCAGGGACAAAACCATATGGCTTACAACCGTTGCGTAGGAACAAGATATTGTGCAAATAACTGTCCGTATAAAGTACGTCGTTTTAACTGGTTCTTATATAGCAATAATAAAGAGTTTGATTACCACATGAACAATGATATGGGTCGTATGGTATTAAATCCTGATGTAAATGTACGTTCACGTGGGGTGATGGAAAAATGCTCTATGTGTATCCAGAAAACGCAGCTGACCATCCTTACAGCGAAACGCGAAGGAAGGGAAGTCATGAAAGACGAATTCGAAACTGCCTGTTCGGCAGCTTGTTCTTCCGGAGCGATGGTTTTCGGAGACGTGAATAACAAAGAGAGTAAGGTAGCCAAATTGGCTGAAGATGACAGAATGTATCACCTGTTAGAGCACGTAGGGACAAAGCCAAATGTGTTTTATCATGTAAAAGTCAGAAATACCTAATAGAATTAATTAATCAGAAACAATATAAAGGATTATGTCGTCTCACTACGAAGCACCCATTAGGAAACCTTTAGTCATAGGTGATAAAACTTATCACGATGTAACAGTTGATGTCGCTGCGCCCGTTGAAGGCAAGGCAAATAAACAATGGTGGGTGGTTTTTTCCATCGCATTGGCCGCTTTCCTTTGGGGAATAGGATGCATCACTTATACCATCTCGACAGGTATCGGGGTATGGGGATTAAACAGAACAGTTAACTGGGCCTGGGATATTACCAACTTCGTTTGGTGGGTAGGTATCGGACACGCAGGAACACTTATTTCTGCCGTTCTTTTACTCTTCCGTCAAAAATGGAGAATGGCCATCAACCGTTCAGCAGAAGCGATGACCATCTTCTCGGTAGTTCAGGCAGGTTTGTTCCCGATTATCCACATGGGACGTCCATGGTTGGCGTATTGGGTACTTCCTATCCCTAACCAATTCGGTTCACTTTGGGTGAACTTTAACTCGCCACTGCTCTGGGACGTTTTTGCGATCTCAACTTACTTATCGGTATCATTGGTGTTCTGGTGGACTGGTTTGTTGCCCGACTTCGCAATGATCAGGGACAGGGCTGTAACACCTTTCACTAAAAAAATCTACAGTATTATCAGTTTCGGATGGAGCGGTCGTGCAAAAGACTGGCAGCGTTTTGAGGAAGTTTCACTCGTACTTGCAGGTTTGGCTACACCACTCGTACTTTCGGTGCACACTATTGTATCCTTTGACTTTGCTACGTCTGTAATTCCGGGTTGGCATACAACAATCTTCCCTCCATATTTCGTTGCCGGGGCGGTTTTCTCTGGATTCGCTATGGTGAATACACTGCTTATTATTATGAGGAAAGTGTCACACCTTGAAGCCTATATTACTATTCAGCATATTGAGTTGATGAATATCATCATTATGATTACTGGATCAATTGTAGGGGTTGCGTATATTACGGAATTATTCGTTGCCTGGTATTCAGGAGTAGAGTACGAGCAGTATGCGTTTCTTAACCGTGCTACCGGACCTTACTGGTGGGCATATTGGTCAATGATGACCTGCAATGTGTTTTCTCCACAATTCATGTGGTTCAAGAAATTGCGTACAAGCATCATGTTCTCCTTCATTATCTCGATTGTAGTAAATATCGGTATGTGGTTTGAAAGGTTCGTAATCATCGTGACCTCGCTTCACAGGGATTACCTTCCTTCTTCCTGGACGATGTTTCAGCCGACGTTTGTTGATATCGGGATATTCATAGGGACTATCGGTTTCTTCTTTGTACTCTTCCTTTTATATGCGAGGGCATTCCCTGTAATCGCTCAGGCAGAGGTGAAGACGATATTGAAGTCATCCGGAGACAATTATAAAAGATTAAGAGAAGCAAATAAAGATTCACACCATGAGTAGTAATAAAGTTATCTACGCTATTTACAATGATGATGATGTGCTGATGGATGCCGTAAAGAAAACACGTGCCGCACACCATCATATTGAAGAAGTTTTCACGCCATTTCCGGTGCACGGACTAGATAAGGCTATGGGGTTGGCCCCAACAAGATTAGCAATATGTGCATTCATTTATGGTTTGTGTGGACTGTCATTCGCTACCTGGATGATGAATAACATCATGATTTCAGATTGGCCTCAGGATATTGGTGGTAAACCAAGTTTTAGCTATATCCAGAACATGCCGGCTTTTGTACCGGTGATGTTTGAGATGACTGTGTTTTTTGCAGCGCACCTTATGGTAATCACGTTTTATATGAGAAGCAGATTATGGCCTTTCAAGGAAGCTGAGAACCCGGATGTAAGAACTACTGATGATCATTTCCTTATGGAAGTGGCCGTTAACGGGAATGAGGCAGATATGGTCGCTTTTTTCCAAACTACGGGAGCAGTTGAAGTTAAAGTAATCGAAAAACATTAATCACAGATATGAAAACGGTAAATAAATTAGTGTTTTTATTAGCATTGTCAGCGTTCGCGGTTTCCTGTCACAATAAAGAGAATCCGAACTATCAGTATATGCCTAACATGTATGAGTCTGTAGGTTATGAAACCTATGCGGAGTCTAAGGCATTCAGGAATGGAAAAGAAGGGCAACTGCCTCCTGATGGTACAATCAAAAGAGGGTATGTACCTTACGAATATCCTAATACGACGGCTGGCTATGAGGCAGCAAAGGCGAATCTTAAATCTCCTATGGACTCTTCCGCTGTAGACATGGACAAGGCGAAAGAACTGTTCAATATATATTGTGCGATTTGCCATGGCGAGAAAGGCGATGGAAAAGGAAATTTGGCGAAGAGAGAGAAATTCCTTGGGGTTCCCAGTTATAAAGACAGGCCTACTATTACAGAAGGAAGTGTATTCCATGTTCAGAAATTTGGACTTAATTCCATGGGATCTTATGCCAATCAGCTTGATACAAAAGAGCGTTGGATGGTATCAACATATGTAATGAAGCTGAAAAGCGAACTTTAAAATTGTATAACACACTGATTTACTAGATATGTACACATTTTCAAGCAAATTAAAAACACTTTCGATTGTCCTGATGATTCTTGGAATCCTCGGAATAGGATATGGTTTTTTAAGTGCACCAAAAAATACAGCAGATGTTGAGAAAATCCTCAAAGAGGAGGAAGCACATCACGGCGGCGGACACCACGAAGCGCCTCATGAGGCAGCACATGAGATGCCAAAAGTTCTTCCTGCTGAAGAAAATCAGTCTGTAGAAAAACACGAGTCAGAAGCGCCGCATGCAGGTGAAGCTCATGCTGAAGAAGCTCATTCAGGGGAAGCTCATGCTGAAGAAAGCCATAAAGTGACTGAAGCGAATGCTGCTGCGGTTAAATTGCCGGACACCATCGCTGTTGATTCTGCTGATGTTGCTGTTGTTCCGGTAGCAACCGAAGAGCACGGTGATGATGCGCATGCCGCACCTCACGCTGAGGAGCATCACCTGACCGCTGCTGAAGAGAAAGCACATCATGAGGAACACGTAAATCATGTGTTACACCAATTACAAAATAAGCCATGGGCTGCTTTGTATGTAGCCTGTATATTTATTATGTTAATTTCACTTGGCGTTTTGGCATTCTATGCCATCCAACAAGTTGCGCAAGCTGGCTGGTCGCCGGTATTGTTTCGTGTGATGCAGGGAATTACTGCATATCTTCCTGTAGGCTCCGTAATTTTCTTTGTATTATTGGTGATAGCAGGTTTACATTACAATCATTTATTTGCCTGGATGGCAGATGGTATTACGGAGAAAGGACATGAGAACTATGATAAATTGGTAGCTGCGAAGTCGGGATACCTTAATTTTCCGTTCTGGATTATCAGGGCTGCGGTATTTTTGATTGGATGGAACTTATATCGTTATTTCTCAAGAAAGAACTGTCTTGCGCAAGACGAGGCGTCTGATAATTCTTTCTACAAAAAGAACTTTAAGATGTCCGCGACATTCCTTGTGTTCTTTATCGTTACCGAATCAATTATGTCCTGGGACTGGATTATGTCGGTTGACCCACACTGGTTCAGTACATTGTTCGGATGGTATGTGTTCGCCAGCTTCTTTGTGAGTGGAATTACTGTTATCGCGATGGTAACATTGTACTTGAAATCTAAAGGATATCTTGAACATGTAAACAACAGCCACATCCATGACCTTGCTAAGTTCATGTTCGGTATCAGCGTATTCTGGACGTACCTTTGGTTTTCACAATTCATGTTGATCTGGTATGCTGATATTCCTGAAGAGGTTACGTATTTCGTAACACGTATCAACGATTTTACCCTGCCTTTCTGGGGCGCCGTTGGATTGAATTTTGTTTTTCCAATACTAATCCTGATCAATTCAGATTTCAAACGCCTTACGTGGGTAGTTGTTATGGCGGGTATCGTAATTCTTTTCGGACATTACGTGGATTTCTTCAACATGATTATGCCTGGTACGGTAGGAGATCGTTGGTTTATCGGTATTCCTGAAATCGGTTCATTATGCTTCTTCATTGGATTGTTCCTGTTGGTTGTATTCACAGCACTTACCAAGGCACCACTGTTGCCGAAGCGCAATCCGTTCATTGAAGAAAGTAAACATTTCCATTATTAATATTTAAAGCACAAACAGATGACAAGTTGGTTAGTAATTATTGTTTTAGTTCTATTATCGATTGCCGTTTGGCAACTGACTAAAATATTTGATTTAACTCAGGTCGGAGGACAAGTCAATAACACCCAGGTGGCCGATGATAAGGACAACAATACTCAGGGCTATTTAATGTTTGGCTTTTTGGCTTTCATTTATATTTTTACAATATATGGATTGTTAAAATGGGGTCACCTCGTATTGAGCAATCCCGCTTCGGAGCATGGAAAGGAAATTGACCGATTGATGAACATCACATGGGTATTGATTTTCATTGTTCAGGCAGTTACACAGGTGTTACTTCACTATTTTGCTTTTAAATACAGGGGTAAAAAAGATCAGAAAGCGCTTTATTTCGCTGATAACAGCAGATTGGAGTTTATCTGGAGTGTTATACCTGCCATTGTTTTGGCTGGACTTATACTTTACGGTTTGTATGCGTGGACAAACATCATGTTTGTTGATGAAAAGACAGAGAAGGTAATGGTGGTTGAAGTATACGCTAAACAATTCCAATGGGAAGCCAGATATTCGGGAGAGGATAACGTTTTGGGTAAAGCCAATGTGAGATATATTGAGGGAGTAAACACTTTGGGTGTGGACATGAGTGACCCAAATGCTCAGGATGATAAAACAACATCCGGAGAACTTCATTTACCCAAAGGGGTTAAAGTATTGTTCAAATTCCGTTCACAGGACGTTTTACACTCTGCTTATTTCCCCCACTTCCGCGCGCAAATGAACTGTGTGCCTGGTATGGTGACCCAGTTTGCTTTCACGCCAACCATTACTACTGTTGAGATGCGTGCCGATGACGACATGATGAAAAAAGTCGAGCAAATCAACAGGATCAGGTCTGAGAAAAGCAAGAAACTTGTTGCCGAAGGAAAGCCTGCTTTAGATCCTTATGTTTTTGACTACCTGCTGCTTTGTAATAAAATCTGCGGGCCATCACACTATAACATGCAAATGAAGGTAGTTATTGACGAGCCTCAGGATTATAAAAAGTGGATAGACAGCCAGAAAACTTTAGCCGATGTGGTAAAAGAAGACAAGGCTTCCAAAGAAGCTCCCGCAGAGGCGCCAAAGACCTCTCCTGCTGCAGCGGATACTACAAAAACAATGGCGCAATTAATTAAAAAATAAGTTCTCTTTTAAATAAAAATCAAAGTACATATGTCAGCAATAGCTCACGATCACGGACACGATGAACACGCTCACGAACATGAGCACCACCATAAGGATACATTTATCACTAAGTATATCTTTAGCATTGATCATAAGATGATCGCAAAACAGTACCTGCTTACAGGTATTGTCATGGGGGTTATCGGTGTAGGTATGTCAATGCTTTTCAGGATGCAGTTGGCATGGCCTGAAGAGTCATTCAAGATTTTTAATTTTCTTTTGGGAGACAAATTTGCTCCAAACGGGGTAATGCGTAATGATATTTATCTTGCACTTGTTACCATTCACGGAACCATTATGGTTTTCTTTGTATTGACGGCTGCGCTTAGTGGTACGTTTAGTAACTTGTTGATTCCGTTACAGTGCGGAGCACGTGATATGGCTTCCGGTTTTATGAACATGATCTCATACTGGCTGTTCTTCCTGTCAAGTGTTGTTATGATTTGCTCTTTATTTGTTGAATCAGGTCCTGCTTCTGCGGGATGGACCATATATCCACCGCTAAGTGCCTTGCCACAGGCTATTCCCGGTTCTGGTGCCGGTATGACTTTGTGGTTGGTTTCTATGGCCATTTTCATCGCATCATCATTGATGGGTTCTTTGAACTACGTTGTGACCGTTATCAATTTAAGGACCAAAGGAATGAGCAT
>CALRKC020000106.1:0-7231 GCA_943367895.1 Erythrobacter sanguineus
TGAAATGCCTATGCCGTTGTCTGTGAACGCAATTTTAAGCTTGTCCTGCTCTTCTGAAATTTTAATGACAATTTCAGGCCTCTTTTCGCAATATTTCACCGAATTGTCAATCAGGTTGTACACGATATTTGTAAAGTGGAAGGCATCAGCATTAATAACATAGTCGGCTTTCTCTGATTCGATACTGATTTTTGTCTCGGGGTATTTTAAATGGATGTTTTCAATTACGTTTTTCACAATCGGAATCACCTCAATTTTTTCCTTATTTAACACCAGGGCAGAATTGTCTGATTTGGCAATGTTCAATACTTTTTCGATATGGGCGTTAAGCTTGTTGCTTTGTGCGATAATAATCTGCGCATATTTCCCGAGCTTTTCATCTGATTGTATTTGCGGCTGTTTGCTGAGGTAATTCGATGCAATCAATATGGATGACAACGGTGTCTTGAATTCATGCGTCATATTATTGATGAAGTCGCGCTGCAGCTCCGAATACTTCTTTTGCTGCAGGATCGTAAAAATCGAATATACATAAACCAATAAAATCACAATCAGCGCAATGGTCAGTACAAACCAGAATTTCAGCGAACTGAATAAATAGGCAGTCTCATTCGGAAAACGTACGGCGAAGTAATACACCAGATTTTTGTGTTTCGGGAAATATACCTGCTTTGGCGACTTGTCCTTATCAGTGAACGAAATATAATTGCCGTACACCATTTCGTCACTCATACAATTGTACATCGCATATTCAAAATCGGTAGTGATATTGACTCTTGCAAATTCCGTTTTCAGGTAAAACTCAAGGATTTTAGGATCAAAATCATTATTGATGTTTACCACATAATAATCATTTGAAATTTTTTGCACCGGATTGTCACAGGAAAGCTCATTGTCTGTTCCTTCATAGAGTTTTTTGGACACTTCAAGTAAAGCAATGTGCGATTTCTGACTGAATTTTTTTTCCTCTATCGTATAGGCCTGACGCGTCCACAGCAGTTGCAGGATCAGGATTCCGATGATCGCCACCAGCCCCAGGAGTATGATAATATTAAGTCTGTTGATTTTCATTTGCCCTGCAATATTAGGCAAATTATCGCTTTTAAAAGCCGCTTAACAACTCGTTAACAAACATTTGAAAGTCATTAACAAGGGCTAATGGTTTGACGGAATACTTTTGGAATATCAAAAAACGGACAGTAAGTCATTTTATTAATCAGTTAAAAAACTAAAAATTATGAGAAAAACAATTATTTTATTCGTTACCGCCATCGTAAGTGCATTGGGACTAATGTCGTTTACAGGCGAACCGGTCACCGCAACATCAGCCGTAGTATGGAAAACAGAAGTGGTTGATGCCGGCGAGATTCCGCAGGGGAAACCAAAAGCCATTGAATTTGAATTTACAAACAATGGGAGTGCCCCGCTGGTCATCACCAGTGCAAAAGGCAGCTGCGGCTGTACCATAGCCGATTATCCGAAAGAGCCGATTGCTCCGGGAAAAACGGCCAAAGTCACTGCGACTTACAATGCCGCCGCCAAAGGCCCATTTACTAAGACAGTAACCGTAACCACTTCGGAAAGTGAAACCCCGAAGGTGCTTACCCTGAAAGGAACCGTTATCTAAATGATGACAGGAAATTAGAGTGCTAAACAAAAACTCCGGCTGCAAGGCCGGAGTTTTTTAATTATGAATGAGCGTTTATGACTGAACCGGTTCGCCGTACAAATCAAATTCGGTTGCCTCGGTAATCTTCACCATTACAAAATCACCTGTTTTGACATAGTGTTTCGTAGCATCAATCAGCACCTCATTGTCCACATCAGGGCTGTCAAATTCGGTGCGGCCTACAAAATGCCCGCCCTCTTTCCTGTCTATAATGCATTTGAAAACCTGGCCTATTTTCTCCTGGTTTAAATCCCATGAAATCTGGGATTGCAGCTCCATAATTTCATTGGCGCGCTGTTGTTTTACTTCCTCCGGTACATTGTCATCCAATAGGTAAGCGTGCGTATTTTCTTCATGTGAATAGGCAAAACAGCCCAAACGATCAAATTTCATTTCCTGAACGAAATCTTTTAGCTTTTCAAAATCCTGCTCTGTTTCGCCCGGATAACCTACAATCAACGTAGTCCTGATCGCCATCCCCGGAACGGCTTCGCGGAATTCCCTCAATAATTTAGTGGTTTTTTCCTGCGTGGTACCGCGTCGCATCGATTTCAGGATGTCATCCGAAATGTGTTGCAGCGGGATATCAATATAATTACAGATCTTCGGTTCGCGCTTCATAATCTCCAGTACATCCATCGGGAAACCGGTAGGGAAGGCATAGTGCAGGCGAATCCACTCGATCCCTTCAACCTGTACCAAAGCTTCTAAAAGTTCTGCGAGATTTCTCTTTTTATACAAATCAAGACCATAATAAGTCAGGTCCTGTGCAATTAAAATAAGTTCTTTCACGCCGTCTTTGGCGAGGTTTTGCGCCTCCTTCACCAACTTTTCAATCGGTTGTGAAACGTGTTTGCCACGCATCAACGGAATCGCGCAAAAACTGCATGGGCGGTCACAGCCTTCGGCAATTTTCAGGTAAGCATAATTTTTCGGAGTGGTAGTCAGCCTTTCCCCAAGCAGTTCATGCTTATAGTCGGCACCCAGCGCCTTCAGCAATAACGGTAATTCCGTCGTGCCGAAATATTGGTCAACATTCGGAATTTCTTTCTCTAAATCGGGACGGTAACGCTCAGAAAGGCAGCCGGTCACAAAAACCTTATCCACCAAACCACGGTCTTTCTTATCGGCATACTCCAAAATCATATTTACCGACTCGGCCTTGGCATTGTCAATAAATCCGCAGGTATTGATCACGATAATGTTGCCTTCGCGTTCCGCAGGCGCCTCGTGTTCCACCTCTTTTCCGCTCGCGCGCAATTGCCCCATTAATACCTCACTGTCGTATATATTTTTGGAACAGCCCAGTGTAATGACGTTTATTTTGTTCTTTTTTAGGGATTTAGTCCGCATGTATTAGAAATTTGAGGGTGCAAAAGTACGGAATTTATTTGGTTAAAGTTCAGGTTACATTGGGTGTTTTTTCAGGAGCAATTCCTGCTTTCCGCTGTATCTTTTATTTTTTAAAGAAAAAAATAAAAGGATGCCGCTTCCATCAGGGCTAAAAAAAATCCGTTCCAAATCATGAAACGGATTTAAGTCTTACGCTTATTTCTTTTGTCTCTGACCTACAATTCAAAAATCACGGTAACGCTCACGTTATGGTTTCTTTGATTGATGGTCGCCGCGTCTGTTAGACCCTGGGAAAACGAAGCCTGTTGGTAATCCCTTCTGGCTTTGGTATACGAAAAATCAATCTTCGTATCCCCGAAGCTATAACCCAATCCGGCAGAATACGCACTTAGGTCGCTCATGATGTCATCATTCTTGTACGGACTCTGTTCAAATCGGTAACCGCCCCTAAAGCTCCATTTCTTGATGCGATATTCGCCTCCAACACGCAATTCCCCTGAGGTATCCAGCATATTTGCCATTTGCGCGTTGGCGTTAGCAAAAACGGGATCACTTTTAGGTTTCAACCTTGTGTTTGAATAGTCTTTCATCGCATAATCGATACTGATCAATCCCTGCTTTCCGAAAACATAGGCAAAGCTCCCGGTATAACGGCTTGGTGTCTGTAATTTATATGTTGGATATACAATCCTGATATCCGGATCTGCAAAGAAGTCGTCCTGTTCTACGGTATTGACGGCCAAGGTCTGTAAAAGTTCATCTTTGAGACTGTACCACGTTGGCGATTCATAAGATAGTCCTACACGGATTTCATTCGTCAATTTGGCAATACCACCCAATTGGAATGAGAACCCTGAGCCGTACGTTGTAAGGTCATTGCTGAACCGCAGCGCCTGTAACCCCGCATTATTGTTATGTCCCGGAGAATCGGCATAATCTTCGTAAAAACTGCTATGCCTTGAGTAGTCCGTAAAATGTGAGTTCAGGTTAATCCCGAAATAATATTTATCCTTATAAGAAAGGGCAGCATTGAAAGAAAGCTTACCGTTGTATCCCGTACTCACTATGGTGTTTTCCTGATAAAAATTACTTGCTCCGGTAACGTTTGATTCGTAAGCGCTGCCACCAAGTGGGTTGATAATATACCCTTCATACCCCAGATACGCCTGTTGCTCGGAATAGGTTAAATTACCAAAATCATTATTTTCTATGGTTGACAATGGAATGCCATTTGCATAACTTAAAAAGTAATCCGCCACCGAATTGCTGTTAAACCCCCTGTAGAACACAGAATTGTCAAAAAGGGTTGCATTTTCATAATTCAGTCCAAGCGCAAGTTTATTCCAGCCGCTTTTCCCACTTTGGTCGGTAAAAATCCAGATACCACCTACCTGATTCAGGTCGAAAGTATTGTCGTTTTCCTTGTACTGTTGGCCTAAATAGTTCGAACGGTTTGTGGTATTAATACTGCTCAATGTTAAAGCAGCCTGATTATTTGTGAAAACCGCTGAACCGGCAGGGTTCACGTTCAGCGAGGAGAAATCGCCGCCCAGGGCGCCAAAAGCCCCGCCCATCGCACGGAAACGTGCCGTACCATTTAAATTGTCCTGTGCATAACGGAGTGCATCGGTTGCATCCTGCGCCTGCAGTCCATTCGCTGCAAGCCCTAAAAATAAAATTGATAAATACTTTTTCATGTTGATGATTGAATTTTGGTCAAAAAAATACCCATGTCAGACACAGGTATTGTTATAATTATTTTTTATTAGCCTCTTCTTCCGCCGCCGCCGCCGCTTCTTCCACCACCGCTGCTACCGCCATAACTGCCGCCTGATGAGCGGCCACCGCCTGACGAACCGGAGTTGTATGATCTTGAAGAGCCAGAAGACGAAGAGGAACTTCTTGAAGGCGTATAATTGCTGTTGCTTCTTGTAGATGAGGAGTTTGGACTGGAATAATTAGTAGTTCGCGAACCGGAATTCCGGGTGGAATAACTTGTTACAGATCTCCTGCCGCTATTGTTAACGTCGCTTCTGCCATAATTACGGCTTCCTGATCTTCTTCCTACTGAAGCGTAATTGGTATTCCTCCTTCCGGCGTTAACACCGTAATTGTAGCCTGAACCCCTGCGGCCTAAACCGTAAGCATAGTTGCGATAGCCGTGGTTACCATAATATCCGCCATAATATCCGCCGTAGTAAGGCCATCCCCAGCCCCATCCTGAGTAATATCCCCAGCCCGGGCCATACCAGGAATTCCATCCCCAGCCGATATTCCAGTTCCATCCCGGTCCATACCAACCCCAGGCCGGTGAGTTCCAGTAATTCCATCCCCAGTTGTTGTCATATACATTTACAACAACATTTTCAGAAGTGCTTCCCCAGCCGCCATTGTCACTGGCGTAGCGGTAAGCAGTTTCGGTAGAATCAGTTGCCGAGGTATAATTGTCAACATCAGTAAAAACTTCGGAGGATTCCTGTTTGGAATCGAAGTAATCCTTGTATCCCTGATTGGCCGATGAGGTTGCGGCAGTTTCTCTTGTCCGGACATCGCTTCCGGCGCTTCCGTAAACACCATCCTTGTCATAATACGAGGTATTCTGATACGAGCCGCAGGACGCGGTCATCGCAGCGAGTAATCCGAAGACGGACCAGACGCGAAGCGATCTTAAGTGAGCATAATAAGTTTTCATAGTCTGTAGCATTTTTATTGTTGGACAATACAAAAATAATTAGTTTTGCCAAACTTTTTAGTTAAATAAAGTTAAACCTGTTTTATCTCAATTTATTGCATATGAGCAAGAATCTCACAACGAGGGCCGAAGACTATTCGAAATGGTATAATGAACTGGTGATAAAGGCCGACCTGGCTGAGAATTCCGGTGTTAGAGGCTGTATGGTTATCAAGCCCTATGGGTATGCAATCTGGGAAAAAATGCAGTCAGAACTGGACCGGATGTTTAAGGAAACAGGCCATCAAAATGCTTATTTTCCGCTATTTGTCCCTAAAAGCATGTTCGAGGCAGAGGAAAAAAACGCCGAAGGCTTCGCAAAAGAGTGTGCCATTGTGACACATTATCGCTTAAAAAATGACCCCGATAAGCCCGGAAAATTGATGGTCGACCCGAATGCCAGGCTTGAGGAAGAACTTATTGTGCGTCCTACGAGTGAGGCAATTATCTGGTCGACATATAAGAAATGGATACAATCCCACCGTGATTTGCCGCTGTTGATCAACCAATGGGCAAATGTGGTGCGTTGGGAAATGAAAACGCGTTTGTTTTTAAGGACCGCCGAGTTTCTGTGGCAGGAAGGGCATACCGCCCATGCTACAAGGATCGAAGCCATTGAAGAGTCTGAAAAGATGATGAATGTCTATGCAGATTTCGTTGAGAATTTCATGGGGATTCCGGTGATTAAAGGGATTAAGACCGAGACCGAGCGTTTTGCGGGTGCGGAAGAAACTTTTTGTATTGAGGCATTGATGCAGGACGGAAAAGCATTACAGGCAGGAACGTCACATTTCCTGGGCCAGAATTTTGCTAAGGCATTTGATGTGAAATTTGCCAACCACGACGGAAAGCTGGAGTATGTCTGGGGGACGTCATGGGGTGTCTCGACCAGGCTGATGGGCGCATTGGTCATGACACATTCAGATGATAATGGATTGGTTTTACCGCCAAACCTCGCGCCAATCCAGGTGGTGATAGTTCCGATATATAAATCGGAAGAGGAGTTTGCAGCGGTCTCTGAGGCGGCCAACACTTTGGTTTCACAATTCAAAAAACTAAGGATTTCTGTAAAATTTGACGACCGTACGACCCAAAAGCCTGGCTTTAAGTTCGCTGAGTGGGAGCTGAAAGGCGTTCCGGTACGAATTGCGATTGGCCCGAAAGATTTGGAAAACGGTACGTTTGAAGTAGCGAGAAGGGATACGCTGACCAAAGAGGTGGTGCTTAAAGACAGCATTGTCAATTATGTTAGTGATCTACTGGAGCAAATTCAGGAAAACCTGTTTAACAAAGCGCTCGAGTACAGGAACACACATATTACCAAAGTAGACAATTTCGAGGAGTTCAATGATGTAATCGAGAATAAAGGCGGTTTTGTTTCAGCGCACTGGGACGGTACGCCGGAGACAGAAGAGAAGATTAAGGAAATGACGAAAGCCACCATCCGTTGCATTGCTTTAGACCGGGTTGAGGAAAGC
>CALRKC020000107.1:0-7214 GCA_943367895.1 Erythrobacter sanguineus
TCCTGATTTCTGAACCCTGAACAATGAACCCTTAAACCTAAAAAATGGCTATCATCATCACAGACGAATGTATCAATTGCGGTGCCTGCGAACCGGAATGCCCAAATACGGCAATTTATGAGGGTGCTGACGACTGGCGTTACAAGGACGGCACCAAACTTCGCGGAAAAGTGGTGCTGCCATCCGGCGAAACTATTGATGCAGACGATCCGCAAACTCCTATTTCAGACGATATTTATTACATCGTCCCCGGAAAATGTACGGAATGTAAAGGGTTTCACGAGGAGCCGCAATGTGCTGCGGTTTGTCCTGTAGATTGCTGTGTTCCGGATGACAATCATGTGGAAAGCGAAGAGACTTTATTAAACCGGCAGGCTTTCCTCCATAATGAATAAAAAAAATCCTGAGCTTTCACTCAGGATTTTTTATTTTTAGGGGCAATCTTATTATTTTACCCTCGCAAATGTCTGCACGGTTACTTCGTCTGATTTGTCATCATAAGTTTCCAGGATCAGATTTCCATTGGTATCAAAATAACCAATCGATGTTTGGTCTTTTCCCCTGTAAATATAGCTGTTGGTCGATGTTTTTCTTAACAATGCGGGTTTCTTCATTGTCGGAGAATTCACGGTATATCCGCGGGCATCGAGTTTTACGTCATATTTTACGCCGTTTGCTTCATAGTACGACGAGCGGTCAACATCGACGGTACGCGTGGTCCCGTCAGGATTGGTAATCTGGGTGGTCGAGGTTACCTCTACGGGTGTTTGCTTAAGATCTTTGTTCAATTCCTTTGATTCAGCATTTTGAAGCTCAATGTTTTGAACCTCCTGAACATTTTCTTTTTTTACCATTTGCTTTTCACCATCCGAGTCTTTCACGGTCGTAACGGTGGTTTTGGTGATGTTGGTAACATTCTTGTTTTGTGCCACTGCATTCAGTCCGAAAAGCAGGATCGCACTTAAAAATATCTTTTTCATGATGTTTAGTTTTAAATTTAGTAAGACAAAATTATAAATACCTGCCTGCAATCGCGTTACACAATTTTTTTTAAAGGTTACAGGATTATTAACATGCGCTGTTTTCTGTCTGCTTAGTGACTGTCAGACTTTGAAAATTTCTGCAAAACACCGTGTTTGCTTAGGGCAGCTGACTTTTTAGCCGCGCACTGAAACCTTTGTTTTTTAATCATCGGGACAGCCACTCACTTAAAATCTTATCAGCGATTTATTAATGGATATAAACATTATATTTGCAGACTTTTAAAAAATACCTTAAAAATGAAAGCAGGAATCGTCGGATTACCAAATGTTGGAAAATCAACCTTATTCAATTGTCTGTCAAATGCCAAAGCGCAGAGCGCAAACTTTCCGTTTTGTACCATTGAGCCAAACATCGGCGTAGTT
The DNA here is from genome assembly GCA_943367895.1 of Erythrobacter sanguineus. GTDB lineage: Bacteria > Bacteroidota > Bacteroidia > Flavobacteriales > Flavobacteriaceae > Flavobacterium. Next base: position 1,407 of record CALRKC020000107.1, read on the forward strand.
AACGTGCCGGATCCTCGTATGGCAAAGCTTGAAGAACTTGTTAAACCGGAACGTGTTGTGATGGCTACGGTTGATATCGTTGATATTGCCGGATTGGTAAAAGGCGCGAGTAAAGGCGAGGGGCTTGGTAACCAATTCCTCGGAAACATCCGCGAGTGTAATGCCATTATTCATGTTCTGAGGTGTTTTGACAACGATAATATTGTCCATGTTGACGGGAATGTAAACCCGATTCGCGATAAGGAAACGATTGATATTGAATTGCAATTGAAGGACCTTGAGACTGTCGATAAAAGGCTCGAGAAAGTAAAGCGTGCCGCAAAGACCGGAAACAAGGAAGCGCAGACTGAAGAGGCTTTCCTGAACCGCATCCGTGAAGCGTTATTACAGGCGAAATCGGCACGTACCGTACAACCAAATAACAACGACGAGGAAGTATTGATGGAAGATTTCCAGTTGATTACTTCAAAACCCGTGTTGTATGTATGTAATGTTGACGAAGGTTCAGCCGCAACTGGTAATGCTTATGTGGAACAGGTTCGCGAACTGGTGAAGGATGAAAACGCCGAAGTTATCGTACTGGCCGTGGGAACGGAAGCTGACATTACAGAGCTTGAAACCTACGAAGAGCGCAAGATGTTCCTCGAAGATCTTGGTCTGGAAGAACCGGGCGCTTCGGTTTTAATTCGTGCGGCCTATAAATTACTGAAGCAACAAACTTATTTCACTGCCGGCGTAAAGGAAGTACGGGCGTGGACCATCAATATCGGAGCTACTGCGCCACAGGCGGCGGGTGTTATCCATACTGATTTCGAAAAGGGTTTTATCCGTGCTGAAGTCATAGCGTATGATGATTATGTGCAATTTGGATCGGAAGCCAAGGTGAAAGAAGCTGGGAAATTCCGCGTTGAAGGCAAGGAATATGTTGTTAAGGATGGTGATGTGATGCATTTCCGATTTAATGTTTAACCCAGACTCCGCGCTATAGAAACGCTACGCGACACGGAAGCTTTGTTTTAGAATCCCGGACGCTGGCTAAAACATTCTTTACGAACACAAGTCCAAGAAGTCTAAGAAGTCTAAGCAGTCCAAGAAGTCTAAAAAGTCTAAGAAAAATCTAAGAAGTCCAAGAAGTCCAACAATTTAAAATTCCTCAATGAAAATAATCTCTTTCGCCGGTTCCAACAGCAGCAAATCCATTAACAGGAAACTTTCTGCTTATGCAGCAGGCCTTTTCGAAAACGCCGACGTTGAACTGCTTGATATCAATGACTATGAAATGCCATTGTTCAGTCAGGATCGTGAAGACGTAATCGGACAGCACCCTTTGGCGCAGGCGTTTCTGGACAAGCTGGCTTCCGCAGATGTCATCGTACTGTCTTTAGCCGAAAATAATGGCAATTATGCCGCTGCATTTAAAAACCTTTTCGATTGGTGCTCCCGAATTCAAAAAGAGGTATTTCAAAATAAACCAATGTTGCTCATGGCAACTTCTCCGGGACAACGTGGTGGTAAAAGCGTGCTGGAGATTGCGGAAAGCAACCTGCCGAGATATGGCGGAAACATAAAGGCGACTTTCTCACTTCCATCATTCTATGATAATTTTGATTCGGAAGCGAATGGCATTTCCAACGCTGAACTCGACGCTCAACTCAGGGATATCGTTAAGGCTATACCCGTTTGATTGTTAATTTATTCTTAGGTTAAAATTTTTTTACCGTCAGTCGCGTTTTGTGGTATACTTATTGCAAAGTGAAATGACCATGAAAAAACGGTTCCGCAGTCTAAGCCTGACCATAATCACTGTATTGTTATTTTTTCAAAGTGCTTTCGCGCAGGATTATGCCAGTGTTGATAGCCTTGTCGGTAATTATCCTGACACTTTTCCGTCTACTGAAAAACTTGCCGAAAAAATCAATGGCGATTTTATTGCTGAAGCTGATAAAGCGCGTGCCATTTATACCTGGATTGCACGAAATATCCATTATGATTTGCCGGCATCGCGTTCCGGAAAAGGAATCGCGTTCTATTACAAGGATGAAGCCGACCGTATTGCAAAAGAAAAGGCATTCCGCGTGGAGCTCGCCAATAAAACCCTGAAAAAGCGCAAAGGGGTATGCCAGAATTATGCGGCCTTATTCCATAACTTATGCGATCTGACGGGACTTCAATGTATCGATATCCCGGGCAGTGCAAAAACAAACCTGACACAAATCGGGAAATTGCCACAATCCGCGGATCATATCTGGAACGCGGTCAAAATTGAAGGTTCCTGGCATCTCATCGATGTCACCTGGGGTTCGGGCAGTGTGGATGCAAATTCCGGAAAATTCATTCCCAGCTTTAACGACGGATATTTCTGCACCGCGCCACAGGTTTTTTTCCTCAATCATTTTCCGGAGGATGCCCGATTGTCGATGCTTGAGAGTACCCCGGAAGATTTTGCGCGGCTTCCGTTGTATTATGGCAGTTATATCAATTCCGATTACGAAATCCTATTACCTGAAAATGGCGTGTTATCTGCCGCGTCAAAAACAATTCCGTTCCGAATCTCAGATTTGGGAGAGCATGATCGTGTAAGCTACGCCTTCAGCAGCCAAAACCAATCACTGCAGCCGCAACTCAGGCGCAAGGGCAACCTTTCCGAGTTCGAAATCCCGATTGAGGCCACCGACAGGGGATTCCTGACCCTCTTCATCAATAACCGTTCGGTCGCTGCATATAAAATCAGCCGCTAAAATGAGGAGTAAGCTAAGAAAAACACTGCGAATACTTTGGAAATCAGTTCTTTATGTGCTGATGTTTGTCATTTTGTATGTTACTGTGACCTTTTTATTATCGCGGATTCCGGTTAACACCACCGATAACGATCAGGCTAAAGACGTACCCATTTACATCAGTACAAATGGGGTGCATACCGACGTCATTTTTCCATTGAAGACAGCGTATTTTGACTGGAGTAAGACCGTCAGTATAGCTGCGACTAAAGCTAAGGACAGTACGAGGCAGTTTGTCGCTTTCGGCTGGGGCGATAGGGGTTTTTATCTCAACACACCGGAATGGTCAGACCTGAAGCTGAGTACCGCTTGCGAGGCGGCTTTCTACCTCGGAACAAGTGCCATGCATGTCACTTTTTTGCATGAGCCAAACGAAACTGAAAGCTGCAGGAAGATCTGGATAAGCCATAAGGAGTATGCACAAATGACGGACTTTGTCGTGAAAAGCCTGCAAACCGACCCGTCGGGAAATGCAATGCCCATCGCGGACGCGGGATATGGGAATAACGATGCTTTCTATGAAGCGAAAGGAAAATACAATCTATTTTATACCTGTAATTCCTGGGCCAATAATGCTTTGAAATCAGGCGACCAGAAAGCCGCTTTGTGGACCTTGACGGATGGTGGGATTTTTTGTCATTATTAGTCCGAAAGCTAGAAAAGTCCGGAATTTCGAACCAAACATCAAGCGTAAAGTCTGCTGTTTTTCGGACTTCCCGACTTTTCGGACTTTCCTAACTTGTTTGTCAATATCATTCTTAATAACTTTGATTTTTCCGGCTTTAAAATCCCTTCGATTTCAACTATATTAGCAAAGAATCGTTATTTTTAAAATGTCAGAGCAAAATCAATATACCGAAGACAATATCCGTTCGTTAGACTGGAAAGAGCATATCCGTATGCGCCCCGGAATGTACATCGGGAAGCTTGGGGACGGCTCGTCCGTTGATGATGGTATTTATATACTGCTGAAGGAAGTTATCGACAACTGTATCGATGAATTCGTAATGGGGGCGGGAAAAACCATTGAGGTTACGATCCGCGATAAGACGGTTACGGTTCGTGATTACGGTCGCGGAATCCCCTTGGGCAAAGTCGTGGACGTGGTCTCAAAGATGAATACAGGCGGAAAGTATGACTCTCTGGCATTTAAGAAATCGGTTGGTCTGAATGGTGTCGGTACCAAGGCAGTCAACGCCCTGTCCAATTTTTTCCGGGTGGAATCCGTTAGGGAAGACAAGCAGAAAGCCGCAGAATTCTCAGCCGGTAATCTGGTTCTCGAAGAAGATATTATTGATACGACCAAAAGAAAAGGTACCAAAGTCGTCTTTATTCCGGACGAAGCCATTTTTAAGAATTACAAATTCAGGAACGAGTATGTAATCAAGATGCTCAAGAATTATTGTTACCTGAACACAGGGTTGACCATAATTTACAATGGGGAGAAATTCTATTCGGACAATGGGCTAAAGGATTTGCTCGATGAGAATATCTCCGAAGAGGATATGGTTTACCCGACCATCCACCTTCTTGGTGATGATATCGAAATAGCCATCACCCACAGCAAATCCCAGTACAGCGAAGAATACCACTCGTTTGTAAACGGACAGAATACCACCCAGGGCGGAACACATCTCGTGGCTTTCCGGGAAGCGTTGGTAAAGACCATCCGGGAATTTTACAACAAAGGGTTTGAGCCGTCCGACATCAGGAAGTCCATCGTAAGTGCCATCAGTGTGAAGGTGATGGAACCAGTATTTGAATCACAGACCAAAACAAAACTGGGTTCTACTGATATGGGCCCGGATCTGCCGTCCGTACGAACCTTTATCAACGATTTCGTCAAGAACAAACTCGATAATTTCCTGCATAAAAACCCGGAAACCGCTGATTTACTATTGCGTAAAATACTTCAGGCCGAAAGGGAACGCAAGGAACTTTCGGGTATTCGGAAGCTTGCAAAAGACCGTGCCAAGAAGGCCAGTCTTCACAATAAGAAACTGCGTGACTGCCGCGTACATTTGCCTGACATCAAGAATCCGCGTTATCTTGAAAGCACATTGTTTATTACCGAGGGGGATTCCGCTTCGGGCTCGATCACAAAATCGCGTGATGTCAATACACAGGCCGTATTCAGCCTTCGTGGGAAGCCGCTGAACTCTTATGGTATGAGCAAGAAGATTGTGTATGAGAATGAGGAATTCAACCTGCTTCAGGCTGCGTTGAACATTGAAGAGGATATGAGTGACCTGCGCTACAATAACATCGTAATCGCAACCGATGCCGATGTTGATGGCATGCACATCCGTTTGTTACTGATCACCTTTTTCCTGCAATTTTTCCCTGAATTGATTAAGGAAGGGCATCTTTATATTTTGCAGACACCGCTTTTTCGTGTCAGGAATAAGAAGGAAACGATTTATTGCTATTCCGAAGAAGAACGTGTTGCAGCCATTGAAAAACTGAAACCAAAACCGGAAATCACGCGATTTAAGGGATTGGGGGAAATTTCTCCCGATGAGTTTAAGCATTTTATAGGCGATGACATCCGCCTGGATCCGATTATGCTCGATAAGGCGACCTCAATTGAGCAGCTGCTTTCGTTTTATATGGGAAAAAACACGCCTGACAGGCAGGATTTTATTATCAATAACCTGAAGGTGGAGTTGGATGTCGTCCATGAAAATTAACAGAGCGTATGAATAGGAAGATCATTTTATTGGGTGTTATCGTTTTGGCTGCCGTGGGTGGCTATGTATTCATCAGAAGCAGTAACAATCATAAAGAATGCAGTACGGTTAAATCAGTTACAACCGATGAAAACGGAAATCAGGTTGTAAACGAAAAACATGTCTGCAAAGAAAAATATAGTTTTTAAGCAAGAATCTGATAAGCGCTTTTGCCTCTTGGCTAATGGCTATTGACAAAAAAAATGGACGAAGAAGAAGAAAACATCATTCCCGAAGATTCCGAAGCACAACGCCTCGAAGGCAGTAATTTCTACGATCACGACGAAGAAGATCCCGGTGAC
>CALRKC020000108.1:0-7200 GCA_943367895.1 Erythrobacter sanguineus
ATACCAATTTATTTTATACATACATCAATTTAATTGGTATACAGGTAAATTTATTTTATACATATACCAATTTATTTTATACATAAATCAATTTATTTGGTATACAGATAAAATTATTTTATACGTATACCAATTAATTTTATACATACCTAAATTTATATTATAGGTATACCAATTTATTTGGTATATATCTTAATTTATATTATTTGTATAGTGATTAATATACTATCATTATAACATGACTTCATACGCATATTAATCTCGTGCCACTTTCAAACGCCTGTGACACCGCGACGCGATATCGTTATCGTAAAAAACACCGTTAAAATACAGTGCGTTTTCTCCAATTTTCCGATTTTTGCACGCGATAAAAAATCCTGCCCATCATGAAGCTTATCCTCATCATCGCCTGCAGCCTGTTTACCGCCGCAAACGCCACCGCCCAGACCAAAGACACCATCATCACCATTGAGAAAAAGGTGGTGGTGAAAATCCCGGACTCGGTGTCGCCATGGCAGAAGAAAAACACGATCGGGTTCGACCTCAGCGAGATTGCCTTCGTCAACTGGAGTGCCGGGGGAACGAGCTCGGTGTCGGGCTTGCTGAAAGGGAATTTCACGCGGATTTATACCAAGGGCAATTTTAAATGGGGCAGCGAGCTTATCGTACGCTACGGTGTCAACAAACAGGACGGCGTTGAGCTGCGCAAGACCGATGACGCGTTCCAGTTCAGCTCGACCGCCGGTTACCGCAGGGACACCACCTCCAACTGGTACCATTCGGCGAAATTCAACTTCAATACGCAGTTCACCAACGGATACAATTACCCGAATACCGAGGTCGCCATCTCGAAACCGCTGGCGCCGGCCTATACCTTCCTCGGGGTGGGTGCCGAGTATTCCAACAAGCAGAAGAAAATCAACCTCTACATCTCGCCACTGACGCTGAAGAATACCATGGTACTCGACCAGCGCCTGGCAGACCAGGGTGCCTTCGGGGTGACCAAAGCCACCTATGATGCCGTTACCGGGGAACGCCTGCAGAAAGGCAAGCAGATGAAAACCGAGCTGGGTTTCCTGTTTACGAGCCACTACAAGAAGGAGATCTTTAAGAACATTACGTTCGAAAACCGACTGGTGCTGTATTCAGATTATATCAACAAATTCGGGAACATCGACGTCGACTGGCAGGCGCAGCTGGACCTCGTGGTCAACCAGTATGTGCGGGCGAACATCGGTTTCAACCTGATCTATGATGATGACATTAAAGCCAAGGAAGAACAAGGCGGCGAACAGATTACCGTCGGGCCCAAGATCCAGCTAAAGCAGGTTTTGGGGATTGGGCTGGTGTATAATTTTTAATTAGAAAATTAGATAATTAGATAATTAGCTAATTAGATAATTAGACAATTGGCAAATGAGATGATTAGCAAATTAGTTAATTAGATAATTAGATAATTAGATAATTGGCAAATGAGATGATTAGCAAATTAGATAATTAGCAAATTAGATAATTAGATAATTGGCAAATGAGATGATTAGCAAATGAGATAATTAGCAAATGAGATAATTAGATAATTGGCAAATGAGATGATTAGCAAACCAGATGTAGTTAGGAATTAGGTAATTAGCACATTCGCTAATTACCACATTATCTAATTATCTAATTTTCTAATTATCCAATCCCTAAACCCTCTTCGTTCCATTAATCGTCTCAAACAGTTCCAGCGCATTCCCATCGGTCAGCAGTGACACAAAATGGCAGATGTGGAGCAGCCGGGCATACAGACCTTCCTTGTCCTCCAGGAATTTTTCGGGCAGCATTTTCAGGATGAGCTTATCGTAATTAGAGCAGCTGTTTTCGGCCTTGTTGTTGAACGCGGTGATGAACTTGTCCAGTAACGTCTGGATAATCTGGTAACCCACCAGCTCCTTTTCGATCACTTCACGGCTCTGGTAGATGTTTTTGATACTGAGCTTAATGATGTCATCCATCTGGGCCTTGTATTTGCTTTTATCGGTCAGTGCCTGGTGGAAATTCCCCGCCAGTATCGCTTCCTCGTTTTCAATAAACACCGCCACGGCATCATTGATCAGGCTGCCAATGGCCAGCGCACGCAGGTAGCTGATGCGGTCTTCCTTGGTCGTTAAGGCGTTGTATTTTACGGCATCGATATTGTCCTTGACCAATTTGATCAGGTATTCCAAAGCATAATCCTCAGACACCAGGCCCAGGTTGATGCCGTCCTCAAAATCGATGATGGTGTAGCAGATGTCATCTGCGGCCTCTACCAAAAACGCCAGCGGATGCCTGTGATATCCGATATCGTCTCCGGCTTTGTTCGGGATCAGGCCCAGCTCCTCTGCCACTTCTTTGAAAAACGTCTTGTCGGACTGGAAGAAGCCGTATTTTTTGTCCGATATGTTGGCGGTGGGTTTCTTCGGCAGGCTTTCTTTCGGGTATTTCATGAAGGCACCAAGCGTGGCATACGAAATGCGCAATCCGCCGTCAATACCGGGACGGCTGCCCGTCAGTACCGAAAAGCCGTTGGCGTTGCCTTCAAAATCAATCAGGTCCTGCCATTGCTTTGCCGTCAAGGCGTCCTTATACTGCTGCCCTTTGCCGATCGAGAAATATTCGCCAATCGCTTTCTCACCCGAATGCCCGAAAGGCGGATTCCCGATGTCATGCGCCAGCGAAGCCGCAGCGACAATCGCACCGAAATCGTTCATGTGGAAACCGTGCACTTCCTGCAGGTACGGATACTTTTCAATAATCTGTTTCCCGACCAGCCTGCCCAGCGAACGTCCTACGACGGACACCTCGAGACTGTGCGTCAGCCGCGTGTGGACGAAATCGGTTTTCGAGAGCGGAATCACCTGCGTCTTGTCCTGCAGGCTGCGAAATGCCGAGGAAAAGATAATACGGTCATAATCGACCTCAAAGCCAAGGCGTGTGTCAAGTTCCTCTTTGCGCAGGCGCTTGCCTTTGTCGCCTGATTTCCGGAGGGATAGGAGTTGTTCCCAGTGCATCATATTTTTTTTATTTCACAATTCAGCATTCGTTGTCCAACATTCAGCATTTTCAAGTCTGGATGTTGAACAACGAATACCGGATGTCGATTTATTCTTTCAGGTTTGCCAGGAAAAAATCCCGTGATTTCTGTGGATACCAGCCGGCACTCGCATCGCTTGGATTCGCAATCACGGATTTGATGTTGACTTCGTCGCCGACCTTGAATTTTCCCGCCTCAGTGTATTTGTAGTCCAGCAGGTAGGGCCCGCAGAAGTAATTCCCGAATTCGTCTTTTTCGATGAGTCCCGTGTAGACTCCTTTTTGTTTTGCCATAATATTAAGATTTACTTTTCATCGTCTTTCTGCCCTATTTCGTCAACCGAATGAAACAGGTTATACACTTCTTCAAATGCTTCCTTTTTGACTACATAGGTATGCGGTATCGAATCATGCCAGCCCCGCTCTCCCAAAAAAGAGAAAATCTCAAATGGAATTAATCGGCACAATGTTCTTTTCAGTATATCATCGTTGTTGGGTGTCGTTCCATCTTCGAATACCACGAGGGTTCCTGTTATGTATTTCCCGACAGTTCGTCGCAACGTACTCTCCATGACATAATAATACAGGAAAACCATCAGACACCCAATCAGGTATCCCTGAATCTGGTTTATACTGCCCATCCATTGCTGTACGCCGGTGTTTCCGAATAATCCGGCAATATATAACATCAGGACGAAAATGATAAAAAGAAGTATGTACTGCACAATAAGATCAATGATATAATTGGCAAATCTTTGGGATTTCTCTGCAATTACGTGATCGGGTATAGTAAATTGAGGGTTGTTCATAAACGGCAAAATATTAAAACACAAAAAAACAGCCGCCTTAACGACAGCTGTTTCAAATATACAATTAAAGTCTAAAATCCGGTTTAATTTAGATATTCAGCTTAGCATTATTTTTCTAATAATAAAGAGAGATACCAGTTATTTCCGGAGATGCCAACCCGCATAGTAGTCGGCTTGTCCTATGAGTTTGGTGTCGGTTCTTTTTTGTTTCCGCTATGGTTTGCAGTTCTTAAATTCTCCAATCTAATGGCTTGTTTAGCACAAAGCCGTCCCTTTTCCTAACTTGCTCAGGAAATTGTCAATCTACTAGCTTTTTCCTTCCAATAGTGATTGATCCTTTAGCATTCAAAGCCACAGAGCTATTATGTCTCTTCGGAGGAAAAGCAACAAAAACTCTTTTACTTTTAAAAAGCTCATGCACTGCTTTAATTGGTGGTACTAAATCACTATCTCCGGAAATTAGCATAGCCATATCAAATTTATCTTGATAGGCATCTATTAAAATTTGTGTTGCTATATTGACATCTGTCATTTTCTCATTATATGTTGCCCACACGTTACTACACCTTCTACATTCAATTTTGTCTGATTGATAATTTCCATAATAAATTTTAACACCAATATTTTCTAATGCTTCAAGATAAGTTGTTTGTCTTTTTTGTTTCTCAGGGTTATTACTAACTCTGCTTGTAAAGTATTTTATATCAATTAATTCCTGGTTATGTTGCAAAAGATTCTCTATTAGTAATTTTAAATTTAGCCATTTACAGTTTTCAAAACCAGCATCTAGCATTCCAAAATATAAATTGAACCCATCTATATAAACAACTACTCTTTCCTTTTTTGTTAAAACATTTGCTTCCTCCATCTTTTATTCATTATATTGTGTCCCACAATAACAACACTAAAGATAGCATCTTTAGTCTGACGCCTCCATTTCGAGGCGTTTCTTTTTTTTACTCTTTCTGGGTTTCTATAACATTTACAATTTTCTTCTTTAAATTAACTTAGTTAAAAATAAAACAGCCGCCTTAACGACAGCTGTTTCAAATATACAATTAAAGTCTAAAATCCGGTTTAATTAGGAATTATCAATTTCAACCCGTAATTCATAATTCGTAATTCATAATTTGTAATTCACAATGGCTACGAACCGCACATCTCGCATTCATCCGGTTCTGAGCCCTTCGCCCGTTCGATCATCGCACGGAACTCATCTGCATTGATGGCCTCCACTTCGACAGCCGGCACGGGCACTTCCTGCTTCAATACCGGAATGTCCACTTTTTCCTCAATCGGTTCTGTTTTCTTGTCATTGTTCAGCGTAAACTTGATCGCATCCACCGCAGATTTGGTCCTCAGGTAATACATACCCGTCTTCAGGCCCGACTGCCAGGCGTAGAAGTGCATTGAGGTCAGTTTGGCGTAATTCGCATCCTGCATGAACAGGTTCAGCGACTGCGACTGGTCAATGAAGTATCCTCTGTGGCGTGACATATCGATAATGTCTTTCATCGACATTTCCCAGACGGTCTTGTACAGGTCTTTCAAATCCTGCGGGATACGCTCGATATGTTGCACCGATCCGTTGTGGCGCATGATTTCCTGCTTCAGGTCCTCATTCCAGAGTCCGCGTTTCACTAGGTCTTCCAGTAAGTGCTTGTTCACCACGATGAATTCTCCCGAAAGCACCCTTCTGGTATAAATATTGGAAGTATACGGCTCAAATGCCTCGTTGTTTCCAAGAATCTGCGAGGTCGAGGCGGTTGGCATCGGCGCTACGAGTAAAGAGTTTCGTACGCCATGCTCCATTACTTCCTTACGCAATCCAGCCCAGTCCCAACGGCCGGACAAATCCTCATCTTTCAGTCCCCAAAGGTTGTACTGGAATTCTCCGTTAGAAATTGGAGAACCTTTGAAAGTGGAATACGGCCCATCTTCTTTCGCGGCTTCCATCGATGCGGTCACTGCGGCAAAATACAAGGTCTCGAAAATTTCCTGGTTCAGTGCTTTTGCCTCATCAGAGGTAAACGGCATGCGCAGCATGATGAATGCGTCGGCCAGTCCCTGTACACCCAATCCTACCGGACGGTGGCGCATGTTGGAGTTCTCGGCTTCCGGCACCGGGTAATAATTGCGGTCGATTACCTTATTGAGGTTTTTGGTCACCCGTTTGGTTACGGTAAACAGCAGGTCGTGGTTGAATTTTCCGTCTTCCACAAACATCGGCAATGACAGCGACGCGAGGTTACACACGGCGATCTCATCTTTCGAGGTGTATTCCATAATCTCGGTACAAAGGTTCGATGAACGGATGGTGCCGAGGTTCTTCTGGTTTGACTTGCGGTTTGCGGCATCTTTGTAAAGCATGTACGGCGTACCGGTCTCGATTTGTGATTCAAGGATTTTCTCCCAAAGCTCGCGGGCTTTTATCGTTTTGCGGCCTTTGTTCTGCTCTTCGTAACCGATGTACAGTTTCTCGAATTCTTCGCCATACACATCGTACAATCCGGGGCATTCGTTAGGGCACATGAGGGTCCAGTACGAATCTTCCTGTACGCGTTTCATGAACAAATCGGAAGTCCACATCGCAAAGAACAAATCACGGGCACGCATTTCCTCTTTCCCGGTATTCTTTTTCAGGTCAAGGAAATCGAAGATGTCGGCATGCCAGGTTTCTATGTAAATCGCGAAGCTTCCTTTGCGTTTCCCGCCGCCCTGGTCTACATAGCGCGCGGTGTCGTTAAACACCTTCAGCATCGGTACGATCCCGTTTGAGGTTCCGTTTGTCCCACGGATGTAAGAGCCTGTGGCGCGCACATTATGGATAGACAACCCGATACCTCCGGCAGATTGGGAAATCTTGGCGGTTTGTTTCAGCGTGTCATAAATACCATCGATGCTGTCGTCCTGCATGGCCAGCAGGAAGCACGAAGACATTTGTGGTTTTGGCGTACCGGCGTTGAACAACGTCGGGGTGGCATGGGTAAAGAACTTCTTCGACATCAGGTCGTAGGTTTCAATCACCGCCTGTAAATCGTCGAGGTGTATGCCGACCGCAACACGCATCAGCATGTGCTGCGGGCGCTCCACGATTTTGCCGTTTATTTTCAGCAGGTAAGAACGCTCAAGCGTCTTGAACCCGAAATAGTCATAGTTAAAGTCACGGTTGTAAATCACGTGTGAATCCAGGAATTCCGCATTCGCCTGGATTACCTTGTGCACTTCCTCGGAAAGCAGCGGCGATTCCATTCCGGTTCTCGGGTTCACGTAATGGTACATTTCGTTCATGGTTTCCGAGAAGGATTTCTTCGTATTGGAGTGCAGGTTCGAAATC
>CALRKC020000109.1:0-7136 GCA_943367895.1 Erythrobacter sanguineus
TATACGATGCCGGCGTTGAAATAATTTAAGTTATTTTCAATAAAAAAAGCTTCCTCAACGGAAGCTTTTTTATTGCGCGTTATTTCGACTGTGTTTTTTCAAATTATACTTTGCCCTTATGCCTTTCGTCATAATCCACCATCCATTCAATGCCGTATTTGTCCCTGAACATACCGAAATAGGAGCCCCAGGGACTGTCCGTAATAGGCATTTCTATTTCCCCACCTTCGGAAAGCGCATGGTACAGCTTATCCGCTTCCTCTTTGCTTTCTGCGCTGATGGATATTTTACTGCGGTTTTCCCTTTCGTTCGTTTTTCCCATGAATTCGGGCACATCATTCCCCATCAACACGTTGTTGCCAATCTGCAATGCAATGTGCATGATCTTATTTTCTTCATTCGGGGACATCGGAAATTCCGGGGTTGCAAATTCGCTGAAACGTATAATTTTCGTAAATTCACCGCCGAAAGCTGCCTGATAGAAATGGAACGCTTCCTCTGCATTTCCATTGAAATTAATGTTTGGATTGATTAATGCCATAATTTTTAATTTGTGGGCTATGCCCTGTTGTTCATCATTTTACCGGTAACCCAAAAGTAGGATTTTCCGCAAATAAGAACAAGGTATAAAAACGCAAAAGAGCAGGGCAATTGCGACAGGGAGATGAACAAAGCTTGTTGTCAGGCATATTCAGCAATTACCCGTTTTACGAGTGGTTTGCGCTATACCATAAGCCATCGCCGCTTTGAGCACCTCCATGTCAATCTCTGCGAGGTGCTTAAATTTGATACAATAGCCGGTTACGCTGGCCTTGCCGATCGTTGCACCATAATTTTCTGCCAAATACCGTTTATCAGTCAGGCCCAGGATGTAAACCGAGATCCCGGTGGTATTGGCACTCAGTCCGATTTGGTAAAAAGCCCTGCCTGAACCGTCTGCGTATTGTATATTATAATGGCCATATCCGATGTTGGGATTGGAAATCACTTTGCCTTCATCGTTTTTGCCGTCCAGGAACCATAATTTACAATTCGGCATCAGCTGAAGGATGCTCTCATGTAAGATCAGCATATCATTGCATTTTGCCTCAGGCTGACCGGAAATGTAGGCCTCAATTTGTGCTGCTGTATTCATAAACTCAAATCAAATCCATATTACTGTTGCTATTTGTTTTTCGGTTCCGATGTTTTCTTTTTTCCTGATTTCGGCTTTCAGTGGCAACAGATAGGTTTCCTTTTTCGAATCGAACCATATAGCCGTGTTCCATTCGGTATTGCCAATTTTTGCAACTGCTTTCAATCTTCCCCAGCCTTCTTCTTCTGATTTGAAAAGGCTTCTTATTTCATCTGATATTTCTTTGGGAAGTGAAACAAAATACCAACCGCCGGGTGAAGCATGCTGCCACGCTTTTTCTGAAAACGAATATTTTACTTTTCCATTCATTATTGGCTCCTTTGGTTTCATTTATCTTCTTATGTCCCTTGCATAAAGCTTTACAATGTCCTTTTTTTTTAGTTACTTTCCGAAGGCACTTTTCGGTATCCCCGGTCCGAAAACGGCAATTGTGATCCAATTATTCTTTAGCCACTTTCACGCGCTTTCCCAATTGTTTTAGGGCTGCAGCTTTCGTTGAAACAATCTTAATTTCAGTTTAATATTGTCTGAAACGATGCCCAAAAGTAAGGCAACCGTGCCTATCAGCAGCACATTTAAGCCTATTTTGTCATAAAAGACACCACCTATGATTCCGCCTAAGAAAAAGAAGCTGATGATTGTCAGCCTTAATTTAATCGACGAAAGCAGCTTTTTCCGAGGCTCACACTCATGATAAAAAAATAACTGGGAAAGCTCGATCCCGAGGTCGGTGAAGAGTCCGGTTAAGTGCGTTGTTCTTACCGTAGCGTTCGATATTCTGGTAACCAGCGAATTTTGCAGGCCCATTGCGAAAAGCAGTATACAGGCGATAAGATTGGGGTATTCGACCATCAGGGCACTGCCAAACACAGCGGTGAAGCATAAAATCACACTTTCAATCGTGGTGGGGATGACATACACGAAATTCGCATTCCTCCGTGAGATTATTTCGACCAAAAAGTTTGATGAAAACGACCCCAGGAAAAAAAACAGGATGTAAAGAAAATAAACAAAACCTTCCCAGAAGTTCAGCTTAAAAACTTCGTCAATAAAAAAAGCAAAATGCCCGGTAACATTGGTGGTAAGTGTTGCCACTGCCAAAAAGCCAGCCACATTTACGATACCGGCTACAAAAGAAAGTAAAGACGCCACCTGTATATTGTGCTTTAAAGTCCTCTTTTTGCCTTGATGGGTAAACATTGAAATGGAATTGAAAAGTTTGAAACGGCAATCAAAGATAGGCAACTGTTTTAACATATTGCCGGTTTTCGGGTTACGGTATACGGCGTTTTTTCAATACACTCTTTACCGATTATTCCGCGCCGCCTGCAATAATAAAGTGCCTTAAAGAATGTTGCAGGATTGAACCTGATAATTATTGCTACATACGAAACAACGACAGCTTCAAAATGCAAAATAAAGCATTTGTAACTGCGTTAATTTTACCTTCCGGATTCTGACGGTCGCAATAAAACCGCTATATCATACAGGCACCACACAAATCTTTTGATCCTCAAATTTTTAAATCTTCCAATCTCTCCTTATCTTAGCCCAAACCCAATCCAGTGAAAAAGGCCATAAAATGGGGCATCATCGGCTGCGGCAACGTGACTGAACGCAAAAGCGGCCCCGCCTATCAAAAAACAGAAGGCTTCGAACTCGCGGCCGTGATGCGACGTGATGCCGCGCTTGCTGAAGATTATGCCAAACGCCACCAGGTACCAAAATGGTATGCAGACGCCGAGCTGTTGATTGCAGACCCTGAAATTGACGCCATTTACATTGCCACACCACCCGATACCCATTTGTATTATGCCCTAAAAGTCGCGGCCGCGGGAAAGCCCTGCTGTATCGAAAAGCCTATGGCACGCAATTATGAAGAATGCCTCACTATCTGCGAAGCATTTGAAAGCAAAGGACTGCCGTTATTTGTTGCCTACTACCGACGATCATTGCCACGATTCCTGAAAGTAAAAGAGCTATTGGATTCAGGTGCAATAGGCGTAGTGCGCTCCATACGATGGCAGCTCTGCAAACCGGCCAGTGAAAAAGACCTTTCCGGTGAATACAATTGGCGTACCGATGCCCGTATCGCGCCTGGTGGCTACTTCGATGATCTTGCCAGCCACGGACTCGATTTGTTCGCCTATCTCTTTGGAGCGATTGATAATGTAGCAGGGATAAGTACGAACCAACAAGGATTATACACGGCGAAAGACGCATTCTCTGCAGGCTGGCTTCACAACACCGGTGTTATCGGCTGCGGAAACTGGAATTTTGGCAGCAGTACCAGGGAAGATGTAGTGGAAGTCGACGGCAGCAAGGGAAAACTCACTTTTTCGGTATTCGATGAAGTTCCGATTGTCATACAAAATGCTAAAAGAACAGAGGAATTCGTTATCGAGCATCCGGAAAACATACAACTGTACCATGTCATGAATATGCGTGAACATCTGGCCGGGACCGGCAGCCATCCGTCGACAGGGCGAACAGCAGCACAGGCAAACTGGGTGATGGACAGGATTACAGGTGATTCAAAGATTATGAGACTGTAGGACTGTAAGATTTTAAGATGCAGGATTTTGCGGAATGTCTCCGACGACGTTTCATTTGTTTCGATGTCGTTCTTTCGACATTCTGGCGATAATCAATAGCGCGATTGTATATTGTATGCTTATATCTTCAATAAATGCGTTGCCTCGCAAAATTACAATCTAACGACCGTCAAAATCACTCCTCCTCCTCAACCGTATGTGACTTTGAGTAGTTCCGCCACTTCTCAATCGCTTCACGCATATCATCCGGAAGTTCCGTATCAAAGCGCATCATTTCACCCGTAACCGGATGTTCAAAACCCAGCGTCTTCGCATGCAGTGCCTGCCTTGGCAGTATCTTAAAGCAATTTTCGACAAATTGTTTGTATTTGGTAAACGTAGTCCCTTTCAGGATCTGGTGCCCACCGTACCGTTCATCATTGAACAAAGTATGACCGATGTATTTCATATGTGCCCGGATCTGGTGTGTCCTTCCCGTTTCAAGAATACACGAAACCAAAGTCACATACCCGAAACGCTCAATCACTTTATAATGAGTAATCGCCGGCTTCCCGATTTCAGGATCGGCAAAAACCGCCATCTGCATACGGTCTTTAAGATGGCGTGCAAGGTTCCCTTCAATCGTGCCTTCGTCTTCTTTCATGTTGCCCCATACCAAAGCGACGTATTCACGCTCGGAAGTCTTATTTTCAAATTGTTTGGCAAGATGACTTAAAGCGGCTTCCGTCTTTGCAATTACCAGCAATCCCGAAGTATCCTTGTCGATACGGTGTACGAGTCCGGGGCGGTTGCTGCTGTTCAATGGTAAGTTTTCAAAATGGTAGGCGAGGGCATTGACCAGCGTTCCGGTATAATTTCCATGTCCGGGATGCACCACAAGCCCGGGAGGCTTATTGACAATCAGCAGTACATCATCCTCATAAATAATATCAAGCGGAATGTTCTCCGGATCCACGCGGTTCTCAAACGGCGGATGTGTAAGCATAATGGTCACCACATCGAGTGGCTTTACCCTATAATTTGATTTTACGGGAATGTCATTTACATATATATCGCCATTCGCGGCAGCCTGCTGAATTTTATTGCGCGTCGCATTGGCAATCTGTGACATCAGGTACTTGTCGATACGCAGTAAAGCCTGGCCTTTTGCTACAACAAACCGGTGGTGTTCAAACAGTTCGTCTTCCGGTTCCTGTTCGGGAGTAAATTCAGTAGTCATTATTCGGCCCCGGTATCAGTAGTATCTTTTTCAGATTCAATCTCTTCGTCAAAACCTACTTTTCCATCACCGACGACGAGGTCGATTTTTGAAGACTTCAATACCTTATCGCCTGGTTTAAGCACTTTGCCATTCTGCATCATTTCCAATACCATGTCTTTTCCCAGATAAGGCTTGTATGTAATCTTCCCCTGCTCCAGCCCGATGGAAGTAAGCGTCGGTACAGCCTGTCTTAATGTTTGCTCGATCAGGTTAGGCAATCGTACGGAATTAAATCCGCTCGAGTTGATCTTAAGGTAAATCTTTCGGTCCTCCTTTACTTTGGCACCCGCCAACGGATCCTGTTTCACAATTGTGAATTTCGGATAGTCGGGATCGAAATCTATGGTGTCAAGTACTTCATAGTCCAAATCAGCGTTGTCCAACACTTCCTCAGCCTGTTCTATTGACATTTTGGCCAGGTTTGGGACCGTAATTTCTTCCCCGTGTTTTGTAGAAATTGAAATCCATTGTAAAATCAGGAAGCCAATAACCAGCAAAATCAGGAAAGCCAATGCCAGCTGTTTGAAAAATACTTTGCTGGTAAGGTAATTGCGTAAGCTCATTTGTTGAATGTTTCGGCAAAGATATAAAAATACTGTAAGCGGTACGGATTGAAAAATTAATGATATTTTTGTTGCAACAAATACAATCAATATCGGATGAAAGTAGCCGTGGTAATGGGTGGATATTCTGATGAATCGGTTATTTCGCTGCGAAGCGGGAAGCTGATCCTCAACAATCTGGACAAATCCAAATATGAAGCTTTTGAAGTGCATATCCTCAATGAAGGATGGAACGTTGTAATCGATGACACCAAATATGCCGTCAATAAATCAGACTTTTCTTTTGAAAAAGACGGTGTAAAAGTTACATTCGACGTCGCGATCAATACCATTCACGGCACACCCGGTGAAGACGGCCACCTGCAGGCATATTGGGAATTGATTGATTTACCGTATAGTGGTTGTAATTTCTACCAGTCGGCGTTAACTTTCAACAAACGCGATACCTTGTCCGTGCTTTCAAAATTCAATATCCCAAGAGCGAAATCAATTTACCTCTCAAAAGGGCAGGAAATAGCAGCAGACAATATCGTAGCCGAATTAGGCCTTCCTTTTTTTGTAAAGCCAAACCAATCCGGCAGCAGCCTGGGTGTTTCCAAAGTAAATGATATAGCTGATTTTGACAAGGCACTTGAATTCGCTTTCGCAGAAGACCATGATATACTGATCGAATCTTATCTGAAAGGAACAGAAGTATCCGTCGGCGTACTGAATTACAAAGGAAAGACAACAGTTTTAGGACTTACGGAAATCGTGTCCCAAAATGACTTCTTTGATTACGAAGCCAAATACGAAGGCAAATCCGAAGAAATCACGCCGGCAAGACTGGATAAGGAAACAGAGGCAAAGGTACGTGAAACCGCCGCCAAAGCCTATGAAGCATTGGGAATGAGCGGTTTTTCAAGAACAGATTTCATTGTCATGGACGGCATTCCGCATTTTATTGAAATGAACACCAATCCCGGACTGTCACCACAAAGCATTTTTCCACAGCAGGCGGCCCATGCCGGTATTGCGTTTGCTGATTTACTCGATAATGAGATTGCATTGGCACTGAAAAGGAAAACACTCTGGAAGAAATAAGGATATGATGAGAAGAGCTATATTTCCGGGGTCTTTTGACCCAATAACCTTAGGTCATTACGATATTATCAAACGCAGTATCCCGCTGTTTGATGAAATTATTGTGGCGATTGGTGTCAATGCCGAGAAAAAATACATGTTTTCGCTGGAAGAAAGAAAGCGTTTTATTGAAGAAGCCTTTGCATCAGAACCATCTGTAAAGGTCGAAACCTATGAAGGGCTGACAATCGATTTCTGCAAAAAGATGAAAGCCCATTACATCCTTCGAGGCCTGAGAAATCCGGCCGATTTCGAGTTTGAAAAAGCGATTGCCCATACCAACAGAAAATTGTCAAAGATAGAAACGGTGTTTTTACTGACCGCTTCGAATACCTCGTACATCAGTTCGAGTATTGTGCGTGATGTAATTAGAAACGGAGGGCAGTATGAAATGCTGGTTCCGGATTCGGTAAGGGTGGCAAAGTAGCTAAGTTGCAGCGTCACGAAGTGTTTGAAAAACAGATAGATTTACGCAATAAAGGTATTTTTGCATTCAGACT
>CALRKC020000110.1:0-7096 GCA_943367895.1 Erythrobacter sanguineus
CTGGCAATATTTGGCGTAGTGATCTTGTTCTGGGCGGTTTTCAAATTAAACGGCTCTGCCCTCAACAATTGGGGAGACAAGTATACTGACAGGCAATTGACAGGAACTTCACAGCAGGTAGCCTCAAGGTTGGTGCTTACGGATACTTTAACCTATAAGAAAGATTCTGTACCGTTATATGATGAAGCATTCCGGATCCAGAAAAAGGACGGCGAAGTCATCAAAACGGTAGACTATCCTTTATATTTCAGGAATGTGCATAAGGAAAAGCTGCCGGAGGAAGGCAGCAAAATCTTTACCTGGTCTGCGAATCTGAGCCAATCCATCAATCCGGGCTGGGTCATTATCCTGACACCGCTGGTGGTGGCTTTCTTTACCTTTTTGCGAGGCAGAAAAAAAGAGCCGAGTACACCTACTAAGATCGCTTTCGGATTGTTGATATCAGCTTTGTCTGTATTGGTGATGGTTGCCGCTGTGAAGGCGGGCAGCAACGGGGCAGAGAAAGTCAGCGTATGGTGGCTTGTTGCCAATTACGGTGTAATCACAATCGGGGAACTGTTTCTGAGTCCGATGGGGCTTTCGATCGTTTCCAAACTCAGTCCGGCCAACATTACCTCACTGATGATGGGCGGTTGGTTTTTATCAACTTCAATCGGGAATAAATTAAGCGGCGTATTAGCCAGTATGTGGGATACCTACGAAGATAAAAGCCATTTCTTCTGGATCAATTTTGGACTGCTGATGTTTGCCACGCTGTTGATGTTTGTGCTTTTAAAACAATTGAACAAAGTAATGACCGAAAAAGGAATTAAATAATGGAACAGGTACCGGTATCAGATTTAGAACAAATCCAAAACTTTAAAGGCAAATACCCAAAACAGTTGTGGTATTTATTCTTCAGCGAGATGTGGGAGCGTTTTTGCTTCTATGGTATGCGGGGGATGCTTGTCGTTTTTATGGTTGGTCATCTTGGGATGAATGAGACTATTGCCAATTTACAATACGGTGCTACACAGGCTTGGGTTTATGCTTTTACATTTATCGGTGGGTTGTTCGCCGACAAAATTCTTGGATTAAGGAAGTCGCTTTTTTGGGGTGGTATCCTGATGATTGTTGGGAGCGTAATACTGGCAGTCGACCCGAAGAATTTCTTTTTCATAGGAATAGGGTTTACAATAGTTGGTACAGGATTCTTCAAGCCCAATATTTCCTCAATGGTAGGGCAATTGTATAGAGATGGAGATCCAAGACGGGACGCCGGATTTTCATTTTTTTACATGGGTGTGAACCTTGGTGCTCTGATAGGTGGGTATATCTGTATTGCAGTTGCTGAAGGATCAATGTGGAAGTCCCTCGTCCCCGAACATTTAAGATGGAATGTGGGGTTTGGTTTCGCGGCGGTTGTGATGATTATAAGCCTTCTTACTTTTACGCAGACACAAAAAAGCCTCGGTAGTATAGGTTTGTCTCCTTTACTGAATATTGAAAAAGCTAAAAAGAAATCTTACGAAATACTGACTTATATAGGGTCTTTGGCCATCGTACCGGTGATCATCCTGATGGTTGAAAATACAGAGTACACCAAGTGGTTTATGTATATCATTGGTCCTGCATCTATATTGTATCTGTTTTACGAAATGCGTAATTTCTCTATTGTAGAAAACAAAAAACTGTTTGCGGCATTAGTCTTCATTATATTTTCGATTTTCTTTTGGGCCTTTTTCGAGCAGAGTGGGGGGTCGCTAAGCCTTTTTGCTGCAAACAATCTGAATAATGACGTTTTAGGGATCACATTAAGTCCTAATGGTGTCAATAATTCTGCCAATTCCTTTTTCGTAATTGCCTTTGCGGCATTGGTCGGTTTGGTTTGGCTTTGGATGGCAAAAAGGAAAATTGAGCCTAATACCGTGGTAAAATTCGGACTTGGCTTCTTGTTTCTTGCGGCCGGCTTTTGGGTTTTTTATTACACAAAGTTCTTCGCTGATTTAAATGGAAGAACCTCATTAGGGATTTTTACCTTTGGGTGGTTTGTTATCACTTTCGGAGAGCTTTGTCTGTCACCAATAGGCATGTCAGCGATGACAAAACTTTCTCCTCAAAAAACACAGGCTGTAGTAATGGGGATGTGGTTTCTGGCGAGTGCGTACGGTCAGTATTTCGCGGGAATTTTAGGTGCAAATATTGCCGAAGCCTCTGAAGATGCATCCAATGCAGAAAAACTTGTCGTATATGCTGATGGTTATCAACAACTCGCACTTTATGCCCTGATTGCAGGTGTTGTAATGATCGCTATTTCTCCGTTAGTCAAAAAATTAATGCAGGGCGTTAAATAAATTGCACATGAAAAAAATACTTTTGACCATTTTCATCCTCACCGCAGGGTTTTGTGTAAATGCGCAGGAAATCAAATGGATGTCTCTCGACGAAGCCATGGCAGCACAGAAGGCTGATCCAAAACCAATTTTTATGGAAGTCTATACCAATTGGTGCGGCGAATGTAAAAAGATGGACAAGAAAACGTTCCGGGATCCAAAACTCGTGGCGTTTATTTCAGAAAACTACTATGCCGTGAAATTTAACGCTGAAGGTAACAGTGAAGTAAATTATAAAAACGTGAAATACTCAAATCCTGGATTTGATGCCGGCAAGAAAGAAAAGCAAAAGAACACGACGCACGGCTTTATTGAGTTTCTGAAAATAAAAGGATACCCCTCTTTTGTTATTTTTGATTCTCAGATGGAAATTGCCAACATGATTTCGGGGTTTAAGTCGGCACAGGAGTTATTAACAGAACTATAAAATAGAAAAATATGAAAAAAATGGCCATAATCGCGGTACTGTTGCTCTTTACAGTGTCTGCGCAATCACAGGAATTAAAATGGTATACTGATGTAAAGGAAGCATCGGAAGTTTCAATCAAAACAAAGAAACCATTAATGATGTTTTTTACCGGAAGCGACTGGTGCGGCTGGTGCATGAGGCTGCAGAAAGAAGTTTTTCAAACTGCCGATTTTACGAAATGGGCAAATGAAAATGTAGTGTTGGTAGAATTGGATTTTCCAAAAAGAAAGCAGTTGCCTGCAGATCTTGCCAAACAGAATAATGATCTTGGGCAGATGTTTGCCATCCGTGGATATCCAACCGTATGGCTTGTAACACCAACCCAGGCAAACGGCCAGGTTTCTTTCGAAAGGCTTGGCAGCACCGGTTATGTAGCGGGCGGTCCGCAGCCATGGATTAAAGGAGCTAATACGATATTAAAAAAATAGATTTTATTCCAGCTTATAGAATCCCTTTTCGGCAATGGCATGAAAAGGGATTTTTTGTTTCCGGCAGCTGCTTTTCCACAGTTGGGTGTAAGTTTTAAAATTGGAAGCATCTGCAATGACCAACCCGGGCTTTAATTGGGTTATCATACGTTCAAAGTTAACTTTTGGGGAGTGGGTCATCAGCAGGATGTCCGCCCTGATACCTTCAGGGTAAGTTCCCGTGCTGTCAACGGCGTATATTTTCCGCCCGTTGAAAAATAATAAGTTTTGAATTTCTGCAGTTTTGCTGATGGAACTAAAATTTGCCACGCGATAAGCAGTTATCGACTTGTCCTGCGAAGTATTTTTGCCCCGACCGCCGTCACAAAATACGGTAATCTTTTTGCCCTTTCTTTCAGCAATCAGACTCGCATTGCTGCTTTTGAAGAAAATCATTTCCGCTGTAGTGCTGCATTCCCAGCTTTTATGAATAAAAATAGCCTGGAAAACAAGCAGGAAGGAAATACTATAGATTAAGTTTCGAAAGCTTTTCTTCATGAGCCAGGCGAACAGGCTTAGAATGACAAGGTAAAGACTCAGCATCAGCATCAGGTTGAGCGGAATATCTTTTATGATGAATTGTTCCAGAGAAGCGATCTTAGCAATTGTCTCGTTCAATAACCAGATGAGAAACTCCAATGATTTCGCCATACAATAAGGTACTGCGCCAAAGAAAGCTGCCATCATAACCAACACGCCAAAGCCCATGATTAGTCCAAGTGCCGGAAGGATCATAATGTTCGTCACAAAGAATAAGCCCGGAAATTGATGGAAATAATAGATACTTAATGGTAACGCGCCAAGCTGTGCCGCCACAGACACGGTAACGATATTCCAAAAGTATTTGACGGGTTTTGATTTAGGATTCCACAATCCGTAAAAATAGGGCTGCAGCCAAAGTATGAAGAAAAGTGAGACATAGCTTAACTGGAACCCTACATCAAACAGGAATGATGGTGATACCATGAGAATCAACAGCAACGAAGCCAGAAGCGTATGAAAAATGTAGGTTTCCCTTTTTAAGTACATTCCGATTGCCACAACCGAGAACATGGTCGCCGAACGTACGATTGATGGTGATAGCCCGGCAATCAGCGAAAATACCCATAGGGCAGACAGTACCGCAACTACACGAATTGTATTCCCTTTTCTGTTTTTAGGCAGCCGTGCCAATATAAAATTAATGAACAGCATAACAAATCCTACATGCAAACCCGAAACAGAGAGGATGTGGATGGCCCCAGCATACTGATACTCTTTTATAGTGTCTTCGGAAATATCCTGTTGCTGCCCTAAAATCAGTGCCGTAACGACAGCAAGCTCTTCTTTGCCGAAATCGCTTTTTCGCAGATTCCGCACAATCCTGTCCCTGAGTGCAGCGGCGTAATATGCGGGGTTCTTTACAGTATCTGTAATTTTAAGTTTATGGTTTGCGATATAAATTTGTGCTGGGATGGATTTGTTTAGCAGGTAGTTGCCATAATCAAACTGATTCGGGTTTTGTGGCGGCTTGTGCTTTACAATCTGACCCTGTGTCAGGATTTCGGATCCAATGGCGATATTGGTTTCAACAGGTTTATTTCTCCGGATGTTCATCAGGATAAGTCCATTCGACGGTTTTCCGTCCAGTGCAGTTACCTTTGCGACATACCTGTCATTATAGGTATTGCTCTTAAGTTTTTCTTTTATAAGCAGTTTGACCACGTGGCGCTCTTCTTCATTTAATGACCGGTGGATGTAATGATTTTTCTGAAAGTGTCCGTTTTGTAGCGTGTAAGCGAGCAAACCGGCAGTATATGAAAAACAGTAAACGGTAATGCCAAACAACAATTTCTGAGTTAACTGCCTACGCGAGTGAATCATGCTTGTGAAGCAGGTAGCGAATGCCAATAGTGTAACCCATAGCATAGTGTTCAGCATTGGCTTGAAATAATTGGCGGAGATAATGCCGAAAACAAAGAAAACTGTAATCCTGACTAATGGAAACTGCAGCGCTTTCATTATTCCGTGACTTAGTTGGTTAAGGTAAGGGAAGGAGCCCCTAAACTCCTTCCCTGTAACCATAAGAATATAAAACCATTGGAAAAGGCCGGCACATTAGAAGAAGTGACAATCAATTTTAAACTACGTGGCATATAGCTAAAGTTACACCGGCCTTATGGCTTATGGTGTAAAACTAGTAATCGCATTTAACGTAATTTTACGTAAAATGCGTACAAAATGTTAAAATTTGATTGAATGGAACTAAAGAGTAATTATAAAATGCCCGTAACGCGATTCGCCTGGGCAAAAGTCCTTTGGTAGTAAGGCTCTTTGGTTGAAGAAATAATAACACCGCTCTGGGTGGAAGAGTGTATGAATTTAATTTCATCTTCCAAAACTTCAGTTACGATGCCCACGTGGTTAATGACACTTCTGCCATTGGTCCTGAAAAAAATCAAATCCCCGATCCGGATATCTTTCCTGTCCAGTTTTTCGCCTACTTTGGCCATGTCATTGGAGCTTCTTGGCAGTTTGATGTCGAAGATATTGAACACCGCAGTTACCATCCCGGAACAGTCCATTCCGGCGGTCGTGGTTCCCCCGCCATGGTATCTAACACCCATAAAGGTCATTGCGTTGTACACCATCTGCATGCCAAGATAATTATCATACGACTCGATAACAATATCCTTGTCCTCGGTATCGTTTATTACCGCTGATGATTTTTTGGTCTTTTGTACGGGTTTCGTTTCTTTAATCTCCTTGATTTCTTTGGGTTTGGTGTCCGTATAAGCAATCAATTGCGGTTTTTCGGTTTTTGAAACTGAGGCGATTCTTTTATCTGCAGGCTTTTCATAAACACCTTTTTTTATGGCTTCTTTTTTAGAAGTGATAATTTGGGCTTGGCCAAATGAAAATGAGAATAAAAGCGCTAAAAGGAAAAAAGTGTTCTTTGTTACGGACATATTTTATTTTTTATTTTTCATGCAAAAGCCTTAGGCCCTTACGATTTAGATTTATAAATAAAATTCGGTATGAATTTTGTGAAATCGGCGAATCCGGAAAAGGATAACGCGCTCAGTAAAAGTTTTAGTATAAACTCTGGCGCAAATATATCAAAATTTCCAAAAAAAGTTGTGTTTAAAATATTAAACTTGTGTAAAACTTTTCCACCAGTTCAAAATAGCAAATGCAATAATCTGAAAAAGAATGTCTTATTATTCAGGTCTGAAGCGATAGTCTACTTTAGGTAATTAACAATTTTTTTGGCGGTGTTCGCACTCGCACCGGCACCTCCCAGGCGATTCTCGAGCAGATCATACTGGTTCAAAAGCATTTCGCGATACTGCGGATCCAAAAGTTTACCCAGCTCGGCCTTAAGGTTTTTTCTGTTGAATTTATCCTGGATCAGTTCCGTTACCACTTCTTTATCCATAATCAGGTTTACCAGTGAAATGTACTTTAGTGTAATAATTCTCCTCGCAATCTGGTAGGAAATCCAGCCGCCTTTGTAGCAAACAACTTCCGGTACCTTAAATAATGCGGTTTCGAGCGTTGCAGTACCCGAAGTGACCAATGCGGCGTGTGCATGGCTCAGTAGGTCATAAGTCTTGTTCGAAACGAATTTGATGTTCGGATGGTGTAAAAAATGTTTGTAAAACGAAAAATCCTGGCTCGGCGCGCCAGCGATCACAAATTGATAATCAGGGAAATCATCAGTGATACTGAGCATTACCGACAGCATCTTGGTAATTTCCTGCTTCCTGCTCCCGGGTAATATGGCAATAATCGGGGCGTCATCAAGC
>CALRKC020000111.1:0-7061 GCA_943367895.1 Erythrobacter sanguineus
GTATAACCTGATTGCTTATTCAGCATCCAGCCTTGAAAATCAGGACAGGAGTGGTGGTACAGGAAGAACCTATCAGACGTACCTGGTGGATAGTAATGGTAATATAGAGTTTCCAATTCTGGGATTGATAAAAGTAGGTGGCCTGACAAAGGCGCAGGCCGTGGAGAAACTTAAGTCGGAGCTTAAGAAGTACATTCTCTCGCCGATAGTAAATCTTAGGATAGTTAATTATAAAATCTCTGTAATGGGCGAAGTAGCCCGTCCGGGAATGTATTCCGTACTTACGGAACGAATTACTTTACCGGAAGCTTTAAGTCAGGCGGGCGATTTGACTATTTACGGAGACCGCAAGGAGATCCTGATTATCAGAGACGTCGATGGCGTGAAAACACATCACTTTGTAGATATCACTTCGGCAGATTTCATCAATTCGCCTTTTTATTACCTGGATCAAAATGACGTGGTTTATGTAAAACCAAACCAAACCAAGGTAAATTCATCTGTTGTCGGGCCAAACGTTACTGTTGGAATTTCGGCCGTCTCATTATTAATAACCATTATCGCTCTTATTGCGAGATAATTTATGCAAAGTAATAAACCCTCACTTACTGAAGACTTTTCGCAAAGCCAGTATAATATTAAAGAGCAGATTGGAAAGTACCTGTTTCATTGGAAATGGTTCGTTCTTTCCTGTATCCTATGTTTGTTCGCAAGCTATTTTTATCTCCGGTATGCCACGCCTATTTATAAAGTCGAAGCCAGTATCCTGATTAAGGATGATAAAAAGGGAGGGGTAGCGTCTGAACTCAGCTCATTCGGTGATTTGGGACTTCTCGGGGGCGTGAAAAGCAATGTCGACAATGAAATTGAGGTATTGCGTTCACGGACACTGGTAAGAAGCGCTATACTGGAGTTAAACCTGAATGTTGCCTATTTTAACGAAGGACGGTTCAAGACGTCACAGGCCTATAAAAATTCCGGAATCAAAGTAAATTTTATCAACAAATCCCCGAAGTTTTACGAAACGGATACGACCTTTACGGTGACGGCTGTGTCTCCCACACAGTACGATCTTTCCGATGAACTGCTTAAGAAAAGAGGCAGGTATTCCTTCGGAGAAACAATAAAATGCAATTTTGGTGATATTGTCATTACCAAAAATATTTTAGAGAATGGGCAGTCCCCTAAAATAGGCAAGACCGTCGTGAAACTCATCTCGATGGATAGGGTAGTTAATTCCTATCAGGGAAGATTGAAAATCGAGCCGGCCAACAAGATGACGACAAGCGTGCTGAATCTTTCGATAACAGACCCGGTTAAAGAGATAGGTGCTGATTTTCTCAATATGCTGATTTATAAATATAACAAAGACGCGATCGAGGAGAAAAATGAAGTGTCGAGAAGGACAAGAGATTTTATAAACAAGCGTCTTGACAGTATTACAATAGAATTGGGCAGCGTCGAAGACCGCATGCAGGATTTCAAAAAGCAAAATAAGATTACCGATTTGGCGGTTGATGGAGGGATATTTGTTGAAACGTCAAACGCCTACGAAAAGGAAATTATCCTCACCGGAACCAGAATAAAAGTGGTTGATTTCCTGATAGGATTTCTTGTAAAAAGTAACAACGATGAAGTTGTTCCGGCTAATATTGTTGAGGAGGGTGATGCTTCCGAATTGATATTGATATACAACCAGAAAGTGGCGCTTATCACCCGAGTCGGCAAGGAGGCAACGGACGATAATCAGTATATGAAAGACCTGAGGAATGAAATTGCTGATTTGAAGTCTAGTTTACTGAAAACACTCCAAAACCTTAAATCTACGTTGTTGATTAAGAAACGTGATCTGGAGGCTCAGGAACGAATTGTTTCAGGTAAGATTGGGCAAATCCCGGAGCAGGAAAAAATAGGGCGTAGTATTTCCAGAAATCAGCAGATCAAGGAAACTCTGTATCTTTACTTGTTGCAGAAAAGGGAAGAGAATGCCATTTCGCTGGCTGCTACTGCCGCCAATTCGAAGATTATTGATGCAGCGTACCCTAATCCTGCGCCAATTTCACCAAAGCGTGAATTTATCTATTTGTTGGGGATGTTCATGGGACTTCTGATTCCGTTCCTGATTATCTATATCCGTGACCTGTTAAACAGCAAGATCATTAATAGGTTCGATGTTGAAAGTCGTGTAACGATACCGTTTATAGGAGACGTGCCGAAGTCCGAAACACATGATGAACTTATCCGTGTCAATAGCCGTTCCAGCTCGGCGGAAGCCATGCGTATCATTAGGACCAATCTTGATTTTATTGTAAACGACACTCCGGATGGTATCGCGAAAACGATATTCATGACGTCCACTTTTCCAAAGGAAGGGAAGACATTTATATCGGTAAACCTGGCGGGAACATTTGCGCTTTCCGGGAAAAAAGTACTGCTTGTCGGACTTGATATCAGGAATCCGAAACTGGATGAATACATGACGCTTCCGAACCGCGGAATTACGACTTATCTGTCTTCTAAGGATGTTAATATTGATGACCTGATTATAAAGCTCGATGGTTACGATAATTTTTATGTATTGCCGGCTGGGGTGATACCGCCTAACCCTGCAGAATTGCTCTTAAGCGACAAAGTGGGCAAATTGTTCGAGAAAATCAAAAAGGAGTATGATTATGTTATTGTAGATACAGCGCCGGTAAGCCTGGTTACAGATACGTTGCTGATCGCCAAGTATGCTGATTCTGTGATCTATGTTGTCAGGGCGAATTTCCTTGATAAGCGAATGCTCAAGATTCCGCAGACATTGTACGAGGATAAGAAACTGCCGAACATGTCGATATTGCTGAACGATACCTACAGTAAGAAAGGTTACGGTTACGGCTACGGTTATGGCTACGGTTATGGTTACGGCTATGGCTATGGTTACGGCTACGGCTACGGAGTAGAAGTCAAAAAAGAGCCTTGGTATGTGAAACTGCTAAATAAAATAAAAGGGAAGTCTTAGACTTCCCTTTTATTTTATAAAAAGAATTTATTGTGTGCTATAGCGTCCGTTAGTGGAGCAGTGTCCTTGAGTCCCACTTTGTTATTAAACGCCCTGATATGGTTCTTGTGATGAACATCGGAACCTGAAAAGTCGATCATTCCCTGGTCTAGTAGCTTTTTTGCGGTCTGGAAAACAGCTTCCCCATAGTAGCCGGTGACGGACAGTAAGTTAATCTGAAATGCGCACCCTGCTTTCTTTAGCTTTTTGTACTCCTCGAAATTGCCATGGTAAAAAAGATAGCGTTCCGGATGTGCTAAAAGTGGCTTATACCCAGCAACCTGCAAGTCAAAAATAATGCTGTAGAGCTGAATAGGGGCGTTGAGATAAGACATTTCCACTAAGACATAATTGTCTTTTAATGTCAACAATGGTTCCGATTGAAACTGCTTCACAAAATTATTGTCCATCAGGTATTCTGAAGCCGCACGAAACGGAACAGAAATCTCATTTTCGACCAACAAATCTCTCGTTTCCTTTTCCTTTGAGATAATGCCCTCGCGGGTATTGTCCCAAACGCTGAAAAGCGTATGTGGCGTAGTGATAAAGGCGGTTGTCCCAAACTCAATCATTCGTTCCATCAGGAATTTCGTGTCCTCGAATGTGGCCGCTCCATCATCGATTCCAAACAATAGATGAGAATGAATATCGACATAGTCGTTACTCAAAAGTTCTCTTAAAAGTGGTTTTGATTTTCTGAAAAAGAGCAATTCTGTTATTTTTTATAGCGTATTCATAAACAAAAAAAGCACCAAGTATGTTGGTGCGAATTTTGCTTTAATATCAACTGATATTATGCTTCCTGTCTCTTCCTGTATACCTTAAATTGGTAAAAAGCAAAAGCAACGCCTAATATAGCAAGCCAGATAAGTTGAGAGTTTATCGGTGTTGGGTCATTTCCTCCTGATCCTGGATCTTCATCCGGGTCCGGTATCTGTGCAAAAGTCGCGAAACTTACTGTCAACATGGCTATTGAAAGCAAGAATTTTTTGTAATGAAATTTCATAATAATATCGATTTTAGATTTTAAACTTTTTGTAAATATAACATTTTTTTTTATAAAACCAACGGCTAGCCGCTTTTTTTAAAAAATCAGGTGTAATCCTGTGTTAAAAACTCTTAATCTTTGGCAAAATTAAAATAAAAATTTAAATGATAAGCCTTTTCTATAAATAAAATTTAAAAAAAATGTTTTTTAGGGTCGCTGTATGGCGTTATTCGAATTCAGACGTAAAGTACAGTTT
The DNA here is from genome assembly GCA_943367895.1 of Erythrobacter sanguineus. GTDB lineage: Bacteria > Bacteroidota > Bacteroidia > Flavobacteriales > Flavobacteriaceae > Flavobacterium. The sequence goes on from CALRKC020000111.1 coordinate 4,288, forward strand.
CACTGATGGATACTTGCTTTGCGTCATCTGTATCGTAAAGTCAGAATCGGCCAGAAATACCAACTGTTGGTATTTATCCTTAGCGAGGAACTTCTGTTTAATACGTTTAAACTCCTTAAATTCTTCATTTTTGGCATCGTCTGGTTTTACCCAACAGGCTTTGTGGACAGGGAAATTTTCATAGGTACATTTTGCACCATATTCATGTTCCAATCGGTATTGGATTACTTCGTATTGCAAAGCGCCAACGGTGCCGATTACTTTCCTGTTGTTCATTTCCAGGGTAAAGAGTTGCGCCACTCCTTCGTCCATAAGCTGATCGATTCCCTTATCAAGCTGCTTTGCCTTTAGTGGGTCGGCGTTGTTGATATATCTGAAGTGTTCGGGCGAAAAGCTTGGAATTCCTTTAAAACTCATCACTTCACCTTCCGTAAGTGTGTCTCCAATCTTGAAGTTTCCGGTATCGTGCAGTCCGACAATGTCGCCGGGATAAGAGATGTCAACGATTTCTTTCTTCTCCGCAAAAAAGGCATTTGGACTGGAGAATTTCAGATTTTTATTCTGGCGTACATGCAGGTACGGCTTGTTTCTTTCAAATGTTCCTGAAACGATTTTTACAAATGCGAGGCGATCCCGGTGTTTTGGGTCCATGTTTGCATGTATTTTGAAAACAAATCCCGTCATCTTGTTTTCCTCCGGCTGTACCAAACGCGTTTCAGATTCCTTGGCCAGTGGGGAAGGGGCAATGTCAACAAAGCAATCCAACAACTCCCGTACTCCGAAATTGTTTAATGCGGAGCCAAAAAATACAGGCTGTAATTTGCCTTCAAGGTATTGATCGCGATCAAATTTTGGGTAAACTTCGTCAATTAATTCGAGTTCGTCACGCAGTTTAGAGGCGGGTTTTTCACCAATAATCTTATCCAGATCGGGGTTTTGGACATCACTGAAAGCGATGGTTTCCTCGATATTTTTCCGGCTGTCACCACTGAAGAGATTAATGTTCTGCTCCCAAAGATTGTATATGCCCTGAAAGTCATATCCCATTCCGATGGGAAAGCTCAATGGGGTTACTGTAAGCCCCAATTTCTGTTCAACCTCGTCCATCAGATCGAAAGCATCTTTCCCCTCACGGTCGAGTTTGTTGATGAATACAATCATCGGAATGTTCCTGAGCCTGCAAACGGCGACCAGTTTCTCGGTTTGTTCCTCGACTCCCTTGGCTACATCGATTACAACGATAACACTGTCCACGGCAGTAAGGGTCCGGAAGGTGTCTTCTGCAAAATCCTTGTGTCCGGGCGTGTCAAGAATGTTTATTTTTTTGTCCTTATAATTGAAGGCCAGGACAGATGTCGAAACCGAGATTCCTCTCTGGCGCTCGATTTCCATAAAATCGGAGGTCGCTGCCTTTTTGATTTTGTTATTTTTTACGGCACCGGCTTCCTGAATCGCACCACCAAACAATAATAGTTTTTCCGTTAACGTGGTTTTTCCGGCATCAGGGTGGGAAATGATCCCGAAAGTACGTCGTCTCTTAATTTCTTCTGTAAACCCCATGATTCTTAAAATTGGGTGCAAAAGTAGTGTTTATTCGCAAATAAAAACAGCCTTTGTGCTGGTATCTGGTCTTTGATGTTTTTTTGGTTATTATTTTTTTTTATTCAACATTTGCTCTATATTTGGAAATACCTATCCCCTTTTAAATATTTATGGAGAGTTCTTTAAATATACTGATTGCTGATGATCATAGTGTAGTAAGGCAGGGGGCTTCAATGATGCTGAAACAGGCATTTGAAAATATCAGTATTGTTCATGCTGATATTTTTTCGAAAGTCCTCAGTCTGCTCGAACAGCAGTATTTTGATCTCATCGTTCTGGATATTGCCATCCCTGAAGGTTCGGGGGTTAAGATGATAGACCTTATCCGTGCGATACAACCCGACGTAAAAATCCTGATTTTTTCGGCTTATGAGGAAGATCTTTATGCCCTGCGTTACCTAAAGGCTGGAGCTGACGGTTATTTGAACAAGCTTAGTTCTGAAGAACAGTTCAAGGCGGCGTTTTCAGCTATGGTCAACAACGAAGAGTACACCAGCGAAAATATTAAGGCAAAAATCATCGGTCGTCATAAGAGCAAGCAAAGCGATAATCCCATAGAGAGCCTCTCAAATCGGGAACTTGAAATTGCCAGGCTTTTGGTAAACGGGGATGGAAATCTCGAGATTGGCAATAAACTCAAACTGCAGAACAGCACTGTGAGTACTTACAAGACAAGAATTTTTGAGAAACTATCCGTCAGCAGCGTTGTTGGTTTGATCAGTGTTTTCAAGACCTATGATGTCACCGTTTAAGTTTTCTTAAAGCTGATTCTTACGGTCGTTCCCTTGTTTTCGCGGCTTGTAAATTCAATGGTACCATTCAGTATGAGCAACAACTCAATAACAATATACAGCCCGAGTTTGGCGTGTTTTTTTGTGGAATTTTCATAATTTTCCATCAACGCAGTGTAATGGCTCTTGTTTTTTTCGGTCATTCCTATTCCGGTATCCCTGACGACGATTTCGACTTTGTCCGCATTCGACACAGCACTTATAATGATTGTGCCATTAACAGTGTACTTCACCGCATTGTCGAGAATGTTATGAATGATTATCGAAAACAACTGCCGATTTGTGGCTAATGAAGCGTCGCGAAGTACCATGTTTTTAATCGTCGTCTTTTGTGATTGTGCAACACTCTGGAACAAGGCAATTTTGTCGTCAATGACTTTA
>CALRKC020000112.1:0-7043 GCA_943367895.1 Erythrobacter sanguineus
CAGGACGTTCCAGAATATCGGAGGCTTTAGTACAAAAGGTATTGAATTTACGCTGAACGCCAACGTGATGAAATCAGACCGCTTCAACTGGAACCTTAATTTCAATGCTTCTACCTTCAAGAGGGAAATTACCGAACTGGCTTACAACACCGACATCCTTACAGGAGGTGATGTATCCGGTACAGGTTCTCCGGTATTGATTTTCAGTGAAGGTTATGCACCATACTCATTTTATGTATACAAACAAATGTATGATGCGGACAATAATCCGATAGAGCGTGCATATGTAGACCGCAATCGCGATGGTATACTCAATGACGCTGACCGCTATCTTTACAAGAATCCGGATCCGGATTTTACACTTGGATTCGCTTCCAATATGAATATCGGTAATTTTGACTTTTCCTTCAATTTAAGGGCGAGTGTTGGAAACCACGTATTTAACGCAGTAAATGCTTCAAGGGCACAGTATAACAACCTCCTGGCAAACAGCTCAGCATTGACAAACGTTCCTGTTTCTGTGCTTGAGACTGACTTTACAGAAACGTCAAGGGTTTTGCACTCGGATATCTATGTTGAAGACGCTTCCTTCCTAAGGATGGACAACATCACTTTTGGATATACTTTTCCGAAGTGGCTTGACGGAAAGGCCTCATTAAGGCTGTCAGCAGGTATGCAAAATGTATTCGTATTGACCGAATACAGTGGGCTGGATCCTGAAATCACAAATAATGGATTGGATCAAACAATTTATCCAAGGCAACGCACATTGTTGTTTGGAGCTAATGTAAAATTTTAATAAAAAGACTATGAAAAAATTTAATTTTAACCTGATCTGCATGTTGTTGCTCTTCGGAGTGACTTTGTCCTGCACGGATGAAATGAATGTAGTATCCGAGGACGACGATGTGGTATCCCCCGAAGTCCTCTTTAGCACGCCTCAGGGTTACAAGCAGGCCCTGGCTGGTATTTACGGCAATCTTTGCCTTACCGGTACCGGAGATTCCGGCTCATCGATCCTGCAGGGGATTGACGCAGGAACCAGTAACTTTAACCGCTGTCTTTGGTATCTTCAGGATCTTACTACCGATGAGGTAATCTGGAGTTACGAAAATGATGCCGGAACAGCAGATTTGCAAAGGACAACCTGGAATTCCAGTAACCCCATCCTTTTGGGAATGTTCAGCCGTACCATGGTGGAAGTTGCACTTGCGAATAGCTTCCTGTTTCAGACATCAGATGAAAAGCTGGCCCAGCGCGGCGTAACTGATGCGGCACTTTTGTCGGATATTCAGGACTACCGCAACGAGGCACGGGCACTTAGGGCTTATTCATACTACGTTATGATGGACCTGTTTGGAAAAGCGCCATTTGTAACAGAGAATGACCCTACCAATTATGCAGGCCCGGAATATAACAGGCAGCAATTGTTTGATTTTATTCAGGCCGAACTTACTGCGGTACTTCCTGAGCTGAAAGCAGCGAGGACGAATGAATACGGAAGGATTGATAAGTCTTTTGCACAAATGGTATTGGCTAAAATGTACCTGAATGCTGAAGTTTATATTCAGGAGAACCATTACAATGATTGTATCGCCATGTGTGATGCCATCATCTCAAGCGGCGCTTACAGCCTGATTCCAAATTATCTGGATAACTTCAAGGCAGATAACCATACATCCCCTGAAATGATTTTTACATTACAGTCTGACGGAACCGTAACGCAGAACTACGGTGCGACTACCGTAATCTGTAACGGACAGGTTGGAGAATGGGAAAACAATGCATCGAATTTTGGTGTTGACGGTTGGGGAGGCGCGTTGCGCGTCAGAAAGCAATTGGTAGAAAAATTTAACGGCGGGGAATTCGATTTTGACGCCAGGAAAACTTTTGGCTCAGGTATAGAAGGTAATCCAAACAGACAAAGGACGCTTGATATTGCTGACATTGCCGTGAAGACCCAAGGGTATATCCTGAACAAATGGTCTAATAAAACCTCTACCGGTCAGACGCCACCAAGTACTACTTTTGCAAGTACTGATTTTCCTTTGTTCAGGCTGGCCGACGTTTACCTGATGTATGCTGAAGCAACTGCAAGGGGAGGAAATGGTGTCTTGTCACAAGCGGTAAATTATGTAAATGCTATCCGCGAAAGGGCAAACGGAGGATCTGACGTTGCTAACATTTCAGCATCTGAACTGACACTTCCTTTCATACTTGACGAAAGGGCTCGTGAATTGCACTGGGAAGGACACAGAAGACAGGATTTGGTCCGTTTTGGTAAATACACCGGAGGAAGTTATAACTGGTCGTGGAAAGGTAATGCTTCAAGCGGAATCTCAATTCCGGCTTTCAGGAACCTGTTCCCTATTCCAAGTGCTTCCTTAAATGCCAATAAAAATTTAACTCAAAATCAAGGTTACTAAACTCATAAAAAAGTAGAAGATGAAAAATACATTTAAAATTTTAGCCGCATTCGTCATGGTATTGGGAATGTGGTCCTGCGAAAGCGACGATAATTACTCAATAGCCGAACCGCAGGAAAATGCGTTTGCAATCCTTACTCCGGATGCAGGAAGCGCTATAAGCATTACGGAAACCAGTGTTATGGAAAATACCGCGTTAACTCTTACATGGGAAGATGTAACTTATGGTGATCCTACTGCTGTAAACTATACTGTGGAATTTGCCCTTAACGGAACTGATTTTGCAGCCCCAACAGTTATTTCAACCGTGAACGCAAACGAGTTTGTAATGACGTTCGGTGAGTTAGATACTAAAGCGAAAGAACTCGTAGTGACTGAGGAAACTCCTTACGACGGAAGTCCAATCGCTATTGACGTCAGAATTAAGTCTACAATCGGTACGCCGGGAGCGGAAGAGAAATATTCAGAACCAATCACTATTGTAGTTACTTCTTTCGTTTCTTCTGCGCCACCACCATTGGTTAATTTGTTTTTCGTAGGACCGGCTTCTTCTGCAGGATGGAACAACAATAATGACAATATGCCAATGTTCCGTGACGCGGATGACCAGAATTTATATGTTTATACTGGTAAATTTAACGCAGACCAATTCAAGCTTCTTGAAGTAAAAGGACAATGGCAGCCTCAATGGGGTGTTAGCGGTGGAGAATTAGCAGTGAATCCTGGAAATACTACAGATCCGGATGCTTTTGCAGCACCTTCAAACGGTTATTTCACGCTGACTGTTAATACCGATACAAAAGCTTACAGCATGGATCCTTATGACGCTTCAGCAGCGGCTACTTATCCTACAATCGGAATCATTGGTTCCGGTACTGATGGTGGATGGGACGCAAGTACGGCAATGACACAAAGCAGTTTTGATCCGCATATCTGGAAAATTACTGCAACCCTAATTGATGGTGAAATGAAGTTCAGGGCAAATAATGACTGGGCTGTTAACTGGGGTTCGAATACAGCAATCTCCGGTGTTGGTGTTCAAAATGGAGCCAACATCCCTGTAGCTGCAGGTACTTATGATATCTGGTTCAACGATTTGGACGGCAGATACATAATGATTGCGCAATAATATAAATAGTTCACTGATAAGGGCTGTCTTCGGATAGCCCTTTTTATCTTAAAACCATTTCTATGAAAAAGATTTTATCATTTTTAGCGCTTTTTTCGGTTTCTATGGCCTTTGCACAGGTACAAACCGTCAGTTACAGCATTTCTCCGCCGGCCTTTGAGGAGACCACTTCAATCACGATTACCATCAATGGCAGCAGCCTGAACGAAACCACCTGGGGAATCGCTGCCGATCACGCCCTTTACCTGTGGTCATGGTGTCTTGATGTCAACGATGCCAACAGTCAGGATTGTCCTACCAACGGATCATGGACTTCTTCGAGCGAATCCAATAGGCTGACTTACAATGCCGGAACTGATTCCTATTCCATCACTTTTGTTCCAACCACTTTTTACAACAGGGTGGGTATTGGCAGAATCGGGTTTTTAGTGAAAGCCAAAAATGGTACCGGTGACAAAAAATCCCAGGATATTTTCGCTGAAGTCGGTGCATTCGGTGTGACATTGTCAGCCCCAGCCCAGGACAGCAATACCATTATTGCGTCTGGCGGCAGTTTGCAGATTACGTCATCCAATACGAACGGCAATGCCAGTTATGTGCTGCTTTCCAACGGTTCGGTATTGAATACCAATCCTTCCGCTACGAATTACAGCTTTAACCATACCGGCATCACTGCAAACCAAAACTACGAATTGCAGGTTACGCAGGGCGCGGTAACGATTTCCAAAAAGTTCTCGGTTATTGTCAATCCGGGTACCGTAACCGCATCTTTACCAGCGGGTATCGAAGACGGTATCAACTATGATCCGGGCGATCCAACGCGTGCTACATTAGTTCTCACGGCACCGGGTAAAGACTTTGTCTACATAGCAGGCAGCTTTAATAACTGGCAGCCTGACGGATCGTACGCAATGAAAAAAGACCCGAATTTTGCAAGCAATGGGAAATTCTGGCTCGAACTCAATGGCCTCACGCCAAACGTAAATTATACATACCAATATTGGGTAGTCGATATGACTCCTTTTGCAAATTCACCTTCATTGGTGAAGACTGCCGATCCCTATTCGACATTAGTGGTGAATCCCTATGATGATCCTTATATTCCGGCAGCCACTTATCCCAACATGCCGGCCTATCCTGCCGGCCAAAGCCGTGACGTAACGGTATTGCAAACCGGACAGGCGCCATACAATTGGCAGGTAACTAACTTTATCAAACCTAAAAAAGAGGATTTGGTTGTTTATGAAGTGTTGGTGAGGGATTTTGACGCCAACAGAAACTATCAGGCTTTAATTGATAGGATTGACTATTTCAAGAACTTGAAAATCAATGCGATTGAGTTGATGCCGGTGATGGAGTTTGAAGGCAATGAATCCTGGGGTTATAACACTTCTTTCCATATGGCGTTGGATAAATTCTACGGTTCCTCGACAAAATTTAAGGAACTTATCGATTTATACCACCAAAACGGTATTGCAGTAATCCTCGACCTGGCACTTAACCATGCCTTCGGACGAAACCCGATGGTGCGTATGTGGATGAAAGACGCTGATGGTGACGGCTGGGGAGACCCAAGTGCCGAGAATCCATACTTTAATGAAGTGGCCAAACACAGCTATAGCGTAGGAAGTGATTTCAACCATTCTTCTTCATATACGAAAACATATGTAAAAAGGGTAATCAGAGAATGGATTAAGGAGTATAAGATTGATGGATTTCGATGGGACTTAACGAAAGGATTTACACAGGCCTGCTCCGGTGGAGATGATGCCTGCACCAATCAGTCCCAACCTGATCGTATCGCTGTGCTTAAAGAGTATGCGGATTACGCCTGGTTTGGTGATAATTCAAATGCTCCCGGTGCCTGGAACGGAGACGAGACCCATTATGCAATTTTTGAGCATCTGGGTTCTGACAGCGAAGAACAGCAATGGGCAAACTATCGCATTAATGAAACACCGAGCAAAGGTATCATGATGTGGGGTGAGCTTACTTATCCATATACCCAGCTTATTGAAGGGTATGCCACAGGTGCCGACATCAGCAGGATGGGGCACACCGCACACGGTTTTACAGGAAAACGCCTGATTGGGTATCCGGAAAGTCACGATAAGGAACGCCTGATTTACAGCGCCCTGAAATACGGACTGAACAACGGGACCTCTCCGGTGTTTAATAACCTCAATAACTCCCTGGCAAGGATGTCTTCCATCGCCGCAATATCGTTGCTAGTTCCCGGACCAAAAATGATCTGGCACTTTGCTGAATTGGGTTACGATGACTCAATTTACACCTGCGAGAATGGTACGGTAAACACAGAATCGGATGCCACGTCCGGAGATTGCAAGCTGGCTACCAAGCCACAGGAGCAATGGACCAACAACTGGCTTGGGGTTACGGAAAGGGCACAGCTGTATAACAATTATGCAAGGATGATTGCCTTGAAGATCAATGAGCCTGTATTTGAAGGGTCTTATGCCATCAGCCCGGACAGCAATAATCTCAAGCAACGTATTTATGTGTTTGACAATGCACTTCCGGCCACCGCGCTCAGGAATGTGGTTATATTGACAAACTTCAATTCCATAAGCCAGACTGTAACGGCCAACTTTCCATATGGAGGGACATGGTATAACCTCATGGACAATTCCTCAGTGAATGTAAACAATACTGCGGTTGCGTTGACGATTCCTGCCGGTGGATTCCGCATTTACGGGAACAAGCAGGCGCTTTTGAATATTGATGATCTTCAGGAAACACGCATCAGCCTGTCACCAAACCCGACTTCGGATTATTTTATGCTTGATGCCGAAACGACAAGCGTTCAGGTTTATTCCATCACAGGGCAGCTCGTAAAATCTTTTAAAAATAATTTTACGGAAACTTCGGCATTTGATATTAGTGATCTTAACAATGGTGTTTATATTGTAAAAGCTTTGGATTCAAACAATCGCGAAGCCACAATGAAGCTCCTGAAACAATAATTGAGTTAGTTATTTTCTTCTAAAGGGCCTTTCTTTTTCGGAAAGGCCTTTTTTTATTCGGGTAATTTTGGTTAAATTCATGAACTAATTTTATCAGATGAAAAGCGGTTTCAAAAGAATATCCCTGAAGATTGCCAAATGGTTTGGTATTGTTACAGCATCATTGTTGCTGATTTTATTCCTGGCACCCATTGTTTTTCCGGGTACCGTTGCCGAGCAAATAAAGAATTTCGCCAATAAGAAAATAGACGGCGAACTCAATTTTTCCAGGTCACGGCTTTCTTTCTTCAATCATTTCCCCTCGCTGACTGTCACGCTTTACGATTTCTCGCTCAAAGGTTCTGCACCATATAAAAACGACACGCTCGTTGCGGCCGAAGAAGTTGCCTTCGGGATTAACCTGAAGCGCCTGATTTTTGACAATGAGGTGCGCATCGATAAGATTTTTCTTTCGGAATCTCTGGTAAACGTAAAAATCAATGAGAAAGGGCAGGCGAATTACAA
>CALRKC020000113.1:0-7026 GCA_943367895.1 Erythrobacter sanguineus
GGATTCTGGTATTGTGGCTGATCACGGGGTTCCTGACGATGACGGCCGCGCTGAGTTATGGTGAACTGGCAGGCATGATGCCAAAAGCCGGCGGACAGTTTGTATATATTCAAAGAGCGTATGGCAGGCTGCTGTCATTCTTATACGGCTGGACTGTTTTTACGGTAATCCAGACGGGGGTGATCGCTGCGGTAGCGGTAGCATTTGCGAAATATACCGCAGTGTTTTTTCCTAAACTGGATATAGAGATTTTTAAGGTGGGTGAAACCTGGGTATTTACTTACAAGCAGGTGCTGGCAATGGCGAGTATCATATTGCTGACCTACATCAATACCAAAGGCGTCAGGACCGGAAAAACAATCCAATTGATTTTTACGTCTGCAAAACTGATTGCGCTTTTCTCGATTATTATCTTCGGATTGTACGTTGGATTGAAATCTGATGTACTGGCGCAGAATTTCGCGAACATGTGGGAGGCCTCCAAGACTGTCGTAAATCCTGCCGATGGCACCGTGACCGTAACGAAGCTTGTGGGTACGGCCGTTTTAGGCGCGGCCGGTGCTACGATAATCAATTCCCTGTTTTCAAGTGATGCGTGGAACAACGTTACGTTTATTGCCGGGGAAATTAAGGATCCTAAAAAGAACATCCCGCGCAGTTTGTTCCTTGGAACATTGATTGTGACAATCATTTATATTTTGGCAAATATCGCGTACCTCGCCCTGCTGCCGCTTAACGGGACTGTCGACGGAGCTACGGTAATGGAAAAAGGAATTGCCTTTGCAAGTGAAGACAGGGTAGGGGCGGCGGCGGCCAGCGTATTCATGGGCAATATTGGGATTTTCGTGATGGCGGGATTGATTATGGTATCTACGTTTGGCTGCAACAGCGGGTTGGTATTGTCGGGCGGCAGGCTGTTTTATGCCATGGCAAAGGACAAACAGTTTTTTGCCAAAGCCGGCGAGCTTAATGATCATGATGTTCCGGCGAAGGCACTATGGGTTCAGTGCCTTTGGGCGTGCATTCTTTGTATTTCAGGGAAATACGGTGATTTGCTTACGTACGCTACGTTTGCGTCATTGCTCTTTTATATGCTTACGATTGGCGGTGTATTTATATTGCGAAAAAGGGAGCCTGACGCGGAAAGGCCTTACAAGGCATTTGGATATCCGTTTATCCCGGCGCTCTACATCGTGGTTACAGCTGCAATTTGCGCGGCGCTGTTAAGGTATGACACACTGAATACCGGATTGGGATTGGTAATCGTTGCGCTCGGGATTCCGGTTTACTATCTGCTTATGAATAAAAAAGAAGCGTAAGGATCACATTATAAAATAAAAAATCCCACTTTATCAGGTGGGATTTATTATTTCTGAGTTTACTTACTGATTCTGATTCAGGCTCCTGACTTTCTTAAGTTTGTCTTTCAGTATCAAAAGTTCTTCTTTGTGTTTCTCAATGTTTTTTCTTACTTCAAGCACGATAGAGTTTTCTTTTTTGGCATTTTTCGTATTGGTAAAAAACTGTATGTTATTCTCCAATTGGAATATTTCCGACTGTACCTCCTCGATTTTACGCATCAGGAAGATTTTCTCATTGTCAATCTTTCTGGTGTCATTGGATTCTGAAAGTTGTTCCACCTTATTGGTAAAACGCATCATGTCGGTGTCTTTCTTGCTTAAGCTTAATTTCTCAAACAAACCATCCAATACCTTGTTGAATTTTCCATCAACATGTCTTCTTGACAAGGGCACTTTTCCGAGTGTTTTCCAAGTCTCTATATGCTGCTTAATAGCATCAAGGTCTGTTTTATGGTTGCCCGTAAATTCAAAGTCCTTCAACGATTCGATATAAGCTTTTTTCTTCTCAAAAGCTTCCATTTCCTCTTCATTGGCTTCATTTCTCTGCGCTTTAAGTCTTTCAAAATAATGGTTGCAGGCGTCTTTGAATTCCTTCCAGATCTTATCTGAATATTTTCTTGGCACATGGCCTATCTGCTTCCATTCATCCTGAATCTGCTTCATTATTGGAGTGGTCGCACCAAAATCGTCACTTTCCTGCAGTGATTTCGCTCTTTCCACCAAAGCCTGTTTTTTATTCAGATTGTCGTTTTGATCTTTCTTGATGTCCTTGTAAAACGAATTTTTAAGGGCATTGAAGTTACGCACAGCAGTCTTGAATGCGGCCCAGGTTTCTTCGTTGACGTCCGCCGGCACTTTTCCTGCCGCGAAAAATTCATTGCGAAGCGCTTCCACTTTTTCAACCTGGCCTTGCCATGAAGCATGTGCCGCCATTTTCTCCTGCGCCAGCGCCTCAATTTTCGCGATAATATCTTTTTTCGTCGCAAGGTTTTGATTTTCCCTTTCCCTTTGGCTTTCGAAAAGCACTTCCCGTTTGTCGTGCATTTGTTTGGTCAAAGCCGAAAAACGATTCCAGATTTCCTCGCGATGGTCTTTCGAAACCGGCCCGATATCTTCCTTCCAGATTTTGTGTAAATCCTGCAATTCGCGGAACGCCTTGTTGATGTCCGGTTCATTGACCAATTCTTCCGTACGGGCGATAATTTTAAGCTTAAGCGTTAAATTATGCTTGAAGTCCAGGTCTCTCGCATCGCGATCCAAATGCAGATAATCGTAGAAATTCTCCAGATGGAAATGGTAGTTGTTCCAAACGTGGTTGTATTTGTCTTTCGGGATCGGTCCGGCATTTTTCCAACGTTCGCGAAGATCATTGAAGTGCTTTAACGTATCCTTGATGTTTTCCTGAGGATTAATCAATTCCTTCAGTTCGTTTACAATTGCAAGCCTTTTCTCAAGGTTGGCCTGCAGGTTGTTCTGTAGGCTCTTAAAATGAACATTTCGCTTGTCACGGAATGCATTGTACAGGGCATCGAACTTTGATTTCAGCGGATAATGGTAATGGAATTCTTCCGTTGTATCGGGGTTTTCGGCAAGAAATTCTTCTTTTTTCTCGTCGATGAAATGATTGTATTTTGAAAGGAAGGCAGACCGGATTTGCTCTACGTGGTCTTTAACGGACATGACTTTTTCAACAGCAACCAGCGTCTCCAATTCAGCAACCAGCTTGTCCATAGGCATCGCCTCATAATCCTGCATTGGGATATCGTGGCGGGCGGCCAGCGTCTCATCTTCGCCTTCTGCAGCATTGTTTTCAGCGATGGCGTCTACAGCTGCCTGGCCTGAATCCGGTTGCATTTGACTTTCCGGCGCGTCATCCGGCGCGGGTACTGCTACAGCGTCCTGATTGGCTTCCTGAGCAGCAGGCTCTGCATCTGTTTCTGATACTAACTGCTTTTCCGCATCGGCTTCCGTCTCGACAGGTGCCTGATTTACAATTGGCTCATCATCGGGTGCTTCACCATTTTCGTGCTCTGCTACCATCGCATCCTCCAGCGAATTTCCCGCTGTTTCTTCCTGGGTATCTATCGTTGATGGTTCCTTAACCTCGTCCTCGTTATCGACAGGTTTTTCGGCAGCCACAGGCGCTTCGTATTTTACATTTTTGTCCAATTCATGGTCGTAATCAGCAGGTTCAGCTTCCTGAACTGCACCGTTTTCGTGTTCCGCCACTATAGCGTCCGCCAGAGAAGCTGTTGGTTCCGGCGTTTCATCTGCCGCATTTTCAACTAATTCTCCGGTTGTCCCGGGCGCATCATTTCCTGCATTTACAGTTTCCTGGTTTTGGTGCTCTGCATTTCCATCTGCCTCAGGCAGGTTGCCATTCTTTTCTTCTAACATTTCTTAAAATGTGTAACGTTCGTAATTTTTGAGGGCGTAAGGTAATAAAGGCAGACCGAAATTCAAAGAAAAACCTTGATATAAAAGCGAAAAGCCGTCATTTTATGATTTTTAAAGTGCCGTGAAATTTACGATAATCAGGAATTCCAGATTTCCCAGGCTTTTTCCGCCTGAAAAATCAGCATGTCGTATCCGTTCCTGGTTTGAGCACCACTGGCAGCGGCTTTTTTTAGAAAAGCGGTTTCTGAAGGATTGTAGATCAGGTCGTACGCGAGATGGGCTGGGGAAAAACATTCGTAGGGAATATCAGGAAAGGTATCGGTTTTAGGGCTGGTGCCCAACGGTGTGCAGTTGATGATCAACAGGTATTCACTCATCATATACGGCGAAAGCTGTTCATAAGTAATGGTATTACGGCCTTCATTCCGGGACACAAAAACATAACCGATGCCCATTTTTTCCAGTGCAAATGCCACTGCCTTTGAAGCGCCGCCGGTGCCCAGGATCAGGGCTTTTTTATGTTCGGGTTTTAGTAAAGGTGCTATGGATTTTTGGAATCCGAACCAATCTGTATTATACCCCTTGAGCTTCCCTTTTTTTGTGAATTTAATCGTATTAACCGCACCGATTGCTTTGGCCTTTTTTGACAGTTTGTCCAGGTAAGGAACAACAGATTCTTTGTAGGGAATCGTTACATTGAGTCCGCTCAGGTCCGGGTTGGTTTCAATAATATCCTGAAAATCTGTGATTTCAGGAATGTCGAAATTTTCATAGGTGTTGCCTTCGAGTCCCTCCTTTTGGAACTTTTCCGTGAAATATTTTTTGGAAAATGAATATTCAATATTTTTTCCGATGAGTCCGAATTGCCTGAAATCTGACATGGTTGTTGGCTATAAAAAAACTATTCTTTGGCGATTGCTCCGCCAAAGAATAGCTCACGATGTATAAAATTAATTACTTACGGTGTTTGTTGATCGCATTTTGCACAATCTTCCGGGTCCATATCACAGGAAAAAGTTCTTCCAGCATCACGTGATTTTCAAAATTGTGGCGCAACGCGTTTGCAATATGGAATTTACCTTTGGTGTCCTCATGCAGCATAAAATACAATCCGGCGAGACGGTATTCCACTTCATAAGAATCCGTGAAATACTCGGATGCCTGTAATAAAGTGTCGATTGCCGTTTCAAATTCACCTAAAAATTGTAATATGTCTACCCAAAACAACCAGGTATCCAGTTCTGTATCCCCAAATTCAACTGCTTTCCTGTAGCCAAATTCAGCTTCCTCAAAGAAATTCATTTCCTTGTTTATCGTTGCATATCTTTTCCAGTACAGTCGGTTCTGGTTATCGATATTCAGTGCCTTATTGACATAAAACAGCGCTTTCTGGTAATTTTTAAGACGGACATAGAAATCGGTTATCGCAATCCAGCCCTTGTCCAGCAGCGGATCTTCATGTACAGTCTTATTGTAAAACTTCAGTGCCAACGCCTTGTTGCCCAGTTTCTCATGGCACTTCCCGATACGCAGCAAGGCATAAGATGTTGGGTCTTCCAGCTCAATCGTACGGCTGTAAGCTTCGATGGCCTCTTCATAACGTTTCAGCCTTTCCAGTGATTTGGCTTTTTCCATAAAGGCGCCGAGAAATTCGTCGTCAATCAGGGTGGCATAGTCAAACGCACGCAGCGCTTCCTCAAATTGCCTCAGCCCATAATGCAGCCTTCCCGTTTGGTGCCACGCAATCTCACTGTATGGATTACGTTCGATATATTTTGCCAGATAGTCAATGGCTTCCTGATTCTGGTCAAGGAATTCAAAGCAGTATACGACATTATACAAAGCGGCCTGATCTTCAAAATCCTCTTCAAGGCAACGGATAAAACTATCTTTCGCCATTTCAAGATTGTCCATAAAAAGATATTCCATACCCATGAGGTTGTACACATCGGCATAGTCGTCAGTATATTGCAGAGCGGTTTTCAGGAATTCCACCGCTTTTTCGTGATCGTCCCGTTTGGAGTAGATGCTGGCTTTCTGGATGTAGATTTCTTCGTTGTGGGGCTCAATCGCAAAGAGTTCGTTTAGCAGCTTCTCTGCTGCGTCCAATTTGTCATCATAGACCAGCATTTCTACCTGCACAAGTTTCAGGCCTGTGGATTTGGGATGCTGTTCCAGTGCTAATTTTAAGGCTTTTTTTGCTAAAGACGCTTTACCCATGTCGAGGTAATGAAGGATGATTTCTTCAAATTCCTCTGAGTCAAAAAATAGTACCTTGTTGGTTTTCAACATGGATTCGAATTTTGATAAGGATAAATTGTAGTCTTCTTCTTCGTTGCTTAATTGCATACTGTTATCTTTAAAATTATCCTAACTAAAAATAGGTAACGTTTATTGTTGTTTTATTTAGGGAACGGATTGTTGTGAACAACTTAATTAACAATCGGAATCAATTGACAATTATCAATTAATAATGATTCAGCATTCATAAATAGGTTGGCTGCCTTCCCGGAGAACTTGTCCGTTGTCAATTATCAATTGTCAATTCATTAAGTGCCTCCAGCAATATCGCGCACCCTTCCCGAATTTCAGCTTCTGAGATTGTCAATGGCGGCGTAATCCTGATGGCACGTCCTTCGAAGAGCAGCCAGAACAGGATCAGTCCTTTTTCCTGGCATTTCAGTATCACCTGGTCCGTAATTTCAGGGGACGGGGTCATTGCGGCAAGCATCAATCCTTTGCCTCTTATTTCCTGTATCAAAGGATGTACCAAAAGCGACCGGAACAGCCTTTCTTTTTCCAAAGCCTGTGCCATTAGGCCTGTCTCAGTGATTTCCCGCAGCGTGGCAAGACAGGCTGCTGCTATGACAGGATGTCCGCCAAATGTGGTAATGTGTCCGAGTTTCGGATCATGACTCAGTAAATCCATCATTTCAGATGAAGCGACGAATCCACCCACAGGCATGCCGCCGCCCATTCCTTTACCTATTATAATTACGTCCGGGACGGCATCATAGTTTTCAAAACCGAACAGTTTTCCGGTACGTCCGAAACCGGGTTGGATTTCATCGACGATCATCAGCGCACCGACTGCTGTGCAGCGTTCCCGTACTTTTCTCAGGAATCCGTTTTGAGGCTGGATGAAACCGGCGCCACCCTGAATGCTTTCGAGAATTACACCAGCGGTTTTGGTGGTTATTTTTTCGAGATCGGACTCGTTATTGAAAGTAATAAAATCGACATCCGGAATTAACGGACGGAAGATTTG
>CALRKC020000114.1:0-7020 GCA_943367895.1 Erythrobacter sanguineus
CGGGCTCAGTTTTGTCTGAATAGAATCTATATTCTCTTTCAACTGCGCCAATGACGTAGCTCCCAAAATAGTGCTGGTCACTATGGGCTGGGCCTGTAGAAACGCCAATGCGAGCTGTGCCGGCGTTATAGCATACTGCTTTGCAAGCGCAACATATAGCGAAGCAGCTTCCCGGGCCTCGACAGCGTTGTATCTGGTAAAATTCGGGAACAGGTTTAAACGCGCGTCAGGATGATTTTGATTTTCACCGTACTTTCCGGTCAATATGCCAAAACCCAACGGAGAATAGGCCAGTAGTCCTACTTTCTCACGGAATAACACTTCCGACAATCCCACTTCCAACGCGCGATTGACTAACGAATAGGGATTCTGCACGGTAACTGTTTTAGGCAAATTGTGTTTCCTGCTCTCCTCAAGAAATCGCATTAGTCCCCATGGCGTTTCATTCGAAATACCGAAATGCCTTATTTTCCCTTCGGCAACCAATGAGGACATGGTTTCAAGTACCTCCTGTATGTTATCCACCCAAGCGTCTTCTTCAATGGAAAAGCCCAATTGCCCGAACATATTGGACTTCCTTTCGGGCCAATGCAGTTGGTACAAATCAATATAATCTGTCCGAAGCCGATCCAAACTTTTGTCAACCGATTCCCTGATGGTTTCCGGTGTATACCTTAAATCTTCCCGGATATATGGAAGACCACGATTCGCTCCTGCAATTTTAGTGGCCAGGACAACCTCCTTCCTTTTTCCGGAATTTCTGAACCAGGATCCGATAATCGCTTCAGTGACGCCGTAATTTTTCTCAAGCGCGGGAACAGGATACATTTCAGCGGTATCGATGAAGTTAATCCCGTGTTCCAGTGCCATTTCGATTTGCGCATGTCCTTCAGATTCAGAATTCTGCCTGCCGAAAGTCATCGTGCCAAGACAAAGTGTACTGACCTTTACATCAGTTCCGGGTAAAAATTTGTAATTCATAATGGGTATTTGGGCAGCAAAGATGGAGTGGGATTTGTTTGATATTTAAAGTTAATGGGGCAACTTCAAATGAGAATAGCGTTGAAAATTAAGCTGCATTTTCAAACGCGATAAAATTCGAAAGGCGTCCTTTTTTGTCGAATATCGGAAAACTGGTGATTACACAATTGTATGGTGTGCCGTCTTTCCTGTAGTTGATGACCCTTGCTTCAAACGGCTCCCGGTCGTTAATGGCCTTACGGATAGTATTGTTTACGGCTTTGGAAGTCGCTGTACCCTGAAGTATTTTAGGGCTTTTGCCTATCATTTCTGAAGCTTCATAACCCGTCATCGCTGCAATATTGCGGGTTGAGAAAACTATTTTCACATTTGGATCAGTAACTACCATGACTGTCTTGGCATCAATATTCCTGATTTTGGCAAAATCAAAATCCCAGTTGTTATCGCGTGCGAGGGCTTCCAATTGTTGAAAATCGGACACATTGCCATAGACTTCCCGAAGACGGGTTGAGAAAATATCCCAGCTCAGCAATAAAGGTTTTGCCGATTTCCGGCTTTCACCGAAACGGATAATGCTATCGTCGTATGCTTTCAACTCTCTCATATGGAAGACCAAAATTAATGTATTATTGACTAAAAAATCTAAAACAGGTCAGTTTAACTGTTGTTTAAGCCTTAAAAATCAAATCGCAACTGTACAACCACCGTCTTTTTTACCTCGGTATTAAGGTTATTGAGCGAAATTCCGAGCAGCCGCACAGAGTCTTTCATCCGTTCCTGATAAAGCAGCTCTTTAGCAGTATCAAATAACAATGACTTATCGGATATGAAATAAGGCAGTGTTTTACTTCTGGTTTGTAATGTAAAATCACTGTATTTTATCTTCAGTGTAACGGTTTTTCCCGCGATGCCGTAGCGTTTCAAACGCCGTTCAAGTTCCGCTGCAATCGTTTCCAGCTTCTCTTCCATAAAAATCTCGGAAGTCAGGTTTTCATTAAACGTATGCTCTGTCGCTACCGATTTTGCAACGCGTTCCGGCTTTACTTCGCTATTGTGTATGCCCCGGACGATATAATAATAGTATATGCCTGATTTTCCAAAATGTTTTTCAAGAAATTCAAGTGGTTTTTGTTTCAGGTCAAATCCGGTAAAAATTCCAAGCTGGTACATCTTGTCTCGTGTTACTTTCCCAACACCGTAAAACTTGCCGATGGGCAGTGCTTCCAGAAAAGCAATAACTTCGTCCGGTGTTACGGTCTTCTGTCCGTTTGGCTTGTTATAATCCGACGCGACTTTGGCAATAAACTTGTTGATGGAAATTCCCGCTGAAGCCGTCAATCCGGTTTCTTCATAAATCCTGCGGCGGATTTCCTGTGCGATCAACGTAGCACTTGGGTTTCCTTTTTTATTCTGGGTCACATCGAGATAGGCTTCATCCAGGGAAAGTGGCTCCACCAAATCGGTATAATCCAGAAAGATTTTCCTGATTTTGTTTGAAATTTCCTTATACCGGTCGAACCTCGGCCGCACGAAAATGATTTCCGGACAGTATTTTTTAGCCAAAGCACCACTAAGCGCACTCCTTACACCGAATTTCCGCGCCTCATAGCTAGCCGCCGAAACAACGCCCCGTGTCTCACTACCGCCCACTGCCACAGGCTTTCCGCGCAATTCAGGATTGTCCATCTGTTCCACCGACGCATAAAACGCATCCATGTCGACATGAATAATCTTGCGGTCCCTGTTGAAATCGTCCATGTCACAAATTTAGACACGTTTTGAAAAAAAGGGAACAATTATGATCAAAAATAGTAATACATTTGGAAGAAAGTACGGTTATCCATGATTGAAATTGAACGTAAATTCCTTGTTGTTTCAGATGGTTTTAAGGCTGAAGCGGTTGCCAAAAACCATATTGCACAGGGCTACCTGAATTCGCATCCGGAACGTACCGTAAGAATCCGGATTAAAGGTGAAATTGGATTCCTGACGATAAAAGGAAAAGGAAATGAAAGTGGCACAACACGCTTGGAATGGGAAACGGAATTGTCGCTGATGGATGCCACACCGCTTCTTGCTTTATGCGAAAAAGGGATGATTGATAAAACGAGATACGAAGTCCCGACAGGAAAACATATTTTCGAGGTAGATGAATTCCACGGAGACAATGAAGGATTGCTGATTGCCGAAATCGAGCTGCATGATGAAAATGAAAGCTTTGACAAGCCTGCCTGGCTGGGAAAAGAAGTTACCGGCGATGAACGGTATTACAATGCTTATTTAAGTAAAAATCCATATTTGGAATGGAAAAACAAACCCTGAAAAAACAAACCCTGAAAAAACAAACATTCAAAATAACAAACCATGAGCAAAACAAAATTAACGATCAACAGTAACGGTTCTGTAAAAGTAGAAGGCGATTTCGAAATCGTTGACAAAGACGGAAATGTATACGGATTACAGGGCAGGACGGCATTAAGCATTTGCCGTTGCGGACTGTCGGCCAACAAACCGTTCTGCGATGGATCACACCGCAACCATTTTGAGCATGAAGCCAAGGCGTTCGATCTGCCACCGATGAAATCATAATCTCAGCCAGAATGAAAAATGCCGTTCTTCTACTCTGCTGTTTGCTTTTTTTTCAGGCGAAGGCCCAGAAGATGCAGACGCTTACCTATTTCCAAAATGACACCCTGAAGCTAGAGCTCGATTTATTCCTGCCCGAAAAATCAACCGGAAAATTGCCTTTGCTGCTGTTCGTGCACGGCGGCGGATTTTCAGGTGGTGAAAGGCAGCACGGCCATTCCCTCTGCAAATACCTTGCGCAGAACGGCTATGCCGCAGCAAGCATCAGCTATACCCTGTACATGAAAAACAGGAAATTCAGCTGTGACGGCGTGTTGTCTGAAAAAATAAAAGCATTCCGGTATGCCGCAAATGATTTGTGGCTGGCAACCTCATTTTTTATAACCAACAAGGCAAAATACAATATTGATGAATCAAAAATATTCATTTCGGGTTCCAGTGCCGGTGGCGAAACCGTATTGCATGCTGCCTATTGGAACCGTGATACTATGAAAATGTATGAGGTAAAATTGCCTGAAAGCTTTCATTATGCCGGACTCATTTCCGGGGCCGGGGCCATCATGGATTTGAATCTTATCAACAAGAAGAACCTGCTGCCGATGATGCTTTTTCACGGCAACGGCGATTCGATCGTACCTTATGGAACCGCAGCGCATCATTACTGCCCGGCAAACGCGAGCGGCTGGCTGATGTTATTTGGCTCTTATTCGATCTATAATTATGCCAAAGACCTGAACGGTAATGTATCACTGTTTACGTACTGCGGTGGCGGCCACGAATACAGCGGGACGTTGTTTGAAAAAGACCAGCAATTGATGCTGGGATTTATGAACGATGTCCTGGCGGAAAAAAAATTCCAGCAGCATACCATCATCCCTACCGGAAAAAAGAATGAAAAATCAGCGGTTTACGGATTTTGTGATTGATATTTTATACTGTGAAATCCCGAAAGTTTAGATTATATTTGCCGACTGGCTAAGGCGTTCCCGGATAACGGCCAAGCGTCCGGATGCGAAGGAACTGCGTTAGGGATTGCAGCGGAAATCCTTTTTTGATTTTCCTGCGCTGCGGGAAATCAAAAAAGATTGCAGCGGAAAGCCCGGCCGGAGGCAACGCCCAAAAAAAGAACGAAAAAGACAAATGAAGAATATCAGGAATTTTTGCATCATTGCACACATTGACCACGGAAAAAGTACATTGGCTGACCGGCTTTTAGGCGCGACACAAACCGTGACCGCCCGTGAGGAAAAGGCACAGCTGCTGGACAATATGGATCTGGAACGCGAGCGTGGGATTACCATCAAGAGCCATGCCATCCAGATGGAATATACTTACAAAGGCGAACAATACATCCTGAACCTGATTGATACCCCGGGCCACGTGGATTTCTCGTATGAGGTTTCGCGCTCGATTGCGGCCTGTGAAGGGGCACTTTTGATTGTTGACGCTGCTCAGAGCATACAGGCACAGACCATTTCAAACCTGTACCTTGCTTTGGAAAATGATCTGGAAATCATTCCGGTACTGAACAAAGTAGACTTGCCAAGCGCCAATCCCGAGGAAGTGAGCGATGACATTATTGATCTTTTGGGTTGTAAACTGGAAGATATTATACACGCATCGGGGAAAACCGGTTTTGGCGTGGAAAACATACTCGCTGCAATTATCGAAAAGATTCCTGCTCCAAATGGTGATCCATCAGAGCCGTTGCAGGCATTGATTTTTGACTCTGTTTACAATCCGTTTCGTGGTATTGAGGTCATTTTCCGTGTCAAAAACGGTGAGATCAGGAAAGGTCAGAAGATCAAGTTCATGGCGACCGGAAACGAATATTTTGCTGATGAGATCGGGACTTTGAAACTGAACCAGGTTCCGAAGCAGGTAATTTCTACCGGAGATGTGGGGTACCTGATATCGGGTATCAAAGAAGCAAAAGAAGTAAAGGTTGGCGACACGCTGACCGACGCTAAAACGCCGACAACCAATATGATCCACGGTTTTGAGGATGTAAAACCGATGGTTTTTGCGGGAATTTATCCTGTAGATACAGAAGACTATGAAGAGCTTCGCAACTCGATGGAAAAACTGCAGCTTAACGATGCCTCGTTGGTATTCCAGGCAGAAAGTTCTGCAGCATTGGGCTTTGGTTTCCGTTGCGGTTTCTTAGGGATGCTGCACATGGAGATTATTCAGGAAAGGCTGGAACGCGAGTTTGACATGACCGTAATCACTACGGTTCCCAACGTATCGTACAATGCGTTTACGAAAAAAGACCCGGAAACGCCTATTATTGTAAACAACCCTTCCGACCTCCCGGAGCCATCAAGACTGGATCGTGTTGAGGAACCTTATATCAAAGCGACGATTATCACAAAATCGGATTTTGTGGGTAATGTGATGTCATTGTGTATTGAAAAACGCGGTGTGATTACCAACCAGACGTATTTGACCACCGAGAGGGTAGAATTGAATTTCGATATGCCTCTGGCTGAAATCGTATTTGATTTTTATGATCGTTTGAAGACTGTTTCAAAGGGATATGCCTCATTCGATTACCACCCTATCGGGATGCGAACTTCGAATCTTGTAAAGGTCGACGTTTTATTGAACGCAAATCCTGTAGATGCACTTTCTGCATTGATCCACGCGGATAACGCCTATAACATCGGGAAGAAAATGACCGAAAAACTGAAGGAATTGATTCCGCGCCAGCAATTCGACATTCCGATTCAGGCTGCTATCGGTGCAAAAATCATTGCGCGTGAAACGGTCAAAGCCTTGAGGAAAGACGTTACCGCAAAATGTTACGGAGGTGATATTTCGCGTAAGCGTAAGCTTCTTGAAAAACAGAAAAAAGGTAAGAAACGTATGCGCCAGGTAGGAAATGTGGAGATCCCGCAGGAGGCGTTTATGGCTGTGTTGAAATTAAATGATTAGAAGAAGTGCCTGAGTGCCCGAATGATATTATAGAAACCTGATTGCTTTTGCGGTCAGGTTTTTTTTATTGCGTTCCAGAATGTCGTGTTTGTACAATTTCAGTAGCGCATATTGCGGCAACTTTGCTGAAAAAGTAAACCATGACACTAAAAATGATTTTGGCTGTTTTATTCATCAGCCTTTCGGCGAGAGCCCAGAAGCCGGAAAAGACCGGAAAGGAAATTTTTGAAAGCCGTTGTGCGAAATGCCACGGCAAAGACGGAACCAAGGGGCTTTGGGGCGCTATAAACCTCAAGGGAAGCCAGATCAGTGATAATGAAAGAATCACCACGATATCCAAGGGGCGTCGTATCATGCCGTCCTGGAAAGGCCGACTCACAGAGAAAGAGATTAAAAGTGTCGCTGAATACGTAAAAACCCTTAAGAAATCATGACGCTTCAAAACATCACCTTAATGCCGGCATTGCTTTGCACGGCATTAATCTCCGGACTTTACTATGCTTATTCCTGTTCTGT
>CALRKC020000115.1:0-6971 GCA_943367895.1 Erythrobacter sanguineus
CGCAGCTGATAAGATAAAGATAAATGTCAGTAATCGCGCTTTCATATTTTTCATTTATTCGAAGATAATAAAGTTACCCGAATAATTTTATCAGGAATCCGGGTATATGCATCCGGTGACGACTTCACCGCGCGAGGGATGGCAGCGGAAAGCCCGCAGCGATCCCGATACCTATCGGGAGAGCGAGGACTTGCAGCGAACAACCCGACCCGTAGGGGCGCGCCCAAAAGAAAAAAACAGACTAATCGCAAAACAGCTTTAAAGAAAAAAACCGCCTTTCGACGGTTTTAATTTGCTTGTTTTGCAGTAATCGATTGAAATGAAAAGCGCTCTTACTGCTTGATTACCTTTCCACTCTGCGAATAGCCTTTTTCGTCAGAGAGGATGTAAAAATACATCCCGGGTGCGTATTGCGAAATGCTGATTGGGTGGTCCGGGGTCACATCACTGATGATTTTTCTGCCATTGGCATCAAACATCGAGAGTTTGTAACCTTCGAGCGATTCCCCTTCAAAATTGATTTCGGATTGCGCCGGATTGGGATACAGGCTGATTCTTTTTGTTACTTCAACGGCAGCTGCCGGACGCTCGAAACTGCCTTCTTTGCATTCAATTATTACAGAGCCGTTTACAGAGGATACCTCTTTTTCAGAGCATATCATAACCGTCTCTCCCGTGGAAAAGCTGATGGGAAAAGTACCCGTCGAGCCGTCAGTATATTTCACGAAAATCTTATAGCAGAGATGGCATAAAGGATCGATTCGATGGAAAACAATACACTTCATTTCCCCGCACCGGGTAATTTCATAATTAAAACATACCATTGGCGGCGGCGGTGGCGGAACGGCCTGAAGCACCACTGTCTTCAGCAGCCCGTTTAATGAGATCTGGAGGCTGAACTGTGGGTTTGCATCCGAGTTTGTATTCGCGAATGACGTTATAAACCCAATCAGCCGGTTATCGCTGTTGAATACGCTGCTGCCTGATTCGTAACTATCGAATCCCCCGTCAAATTCCGGGGAAAGAAAATAAGAACCTGTCGCGCAGGGTGTAGCTATTGTAAAACGAACAGGAGTATCCCAAGGTACAGCGCCACTCGTTGATGCTACATTGCCTGCAGCGTCGTATACAGTCTCCAAATAAGTTGTTTTACTGTCACGGCTGGTAACCGAAACAGTACTGCCGCAACCTGATTGCCCGTAGGTAAGGCATGAGCAGGTAATCGCAAGCAGAAAAATTGCGTTTGTAATGGTTTTCATAAAAAGTAGGGTTTTGGGGTTTATTGATTTACAGTATTTATAGTCGCTGTTTCAAGAATTCCGACTTCAAATTTCATAGGCAAAACATTTCAATCAATTACTTCGCAATTTAAAAAATAAAAACGCATTATTATTCTCAATATGACAATATTATTAACCGGTTTGTCAACAATATTAAAAAAAAGACTGCGTATGGCAGTCTGAATAATTGGCTGAAAGACAGACCAGGGTCATGTTTCTTACTCCATCAAAAAACGATGCAGCTTTCTGCTTAAATTAATGCTCAGTGAAAGCCGGTGATGACAGATCCCCGGGATATCCGTGTCGGTAATTTTTATGCCGTATCCGTACGTCAGCGTATACAATCCGGCGAAGGTCAAACCGATTTCAGGCAGCAATCTGAGTTGGCTTCTGCTTCCATTAAAATAATCGATTACTGAAATACGCGTCGCAGCGATAAGCGCGTCGAACTCTAATCCTGCCTTAATTCCAAATATATGTTCCTTCCCTGTTTTGAAGTTCGATTCGGCACCAAGCCGCAGTCCCGTAAGTCCCAGCATTATCTTATTTTTCATTGCGGTACCCATAAGGAGATTTGCTTCTCCAAAAACCTGGCGCTGTACAACGATACCGGGAGAAAAACTATTGAACGTGATCATGGATTCAGGCGCCTGGAAATCTCTTTTAACGGCTAACGAATCCTGGGCGAAGAGGGTAGTTGAAGTGACTAGCGTGAGTAGAAAAAGTATTAAAGTGACGGCAGTTCTTTTTCTCATCGCCCCGTTTATCAAATTGCTATTCCTTAATTACGATAATGGTAGCTTTAAATCCTGTAGCAAGATTCCAGTTTTTCGCTGAAATCACTTCGCCTTTATCATTATAAACTACCAACTGTGCGGTATTTGGACCGGAGGAGCCCTGGTTCAACGCTTCGAATTCAATGGTGTTAAATCCGACATTAAGCGACAATTCGAAACCCTGCAAATCACTGTCAAGAGTTACGGAAGATCTCGCAATGATACCATTGGCATAAACGCGTATTTCATCGCCATCCACAAACTCATGATCACGGTACATAATCTTTACCGTACCCGAATTGGTCTTTATATCGCCAA
The DNA here is from genome assembly GCA_943367895.1 of Erythrobacter sanguineus. Lineage (GTDB taxonomy): Bacteria > Bacteroidota > Bacteroidia > Flavobacteriales > Flavobacteriaceae > Flavobacterium. Next base: position 2,375 of record CALRKC020000115.1, read on the forward strand.
GGTATTGGTTTTTACGAATCGCCTGCTGGTCCTCACTCAGCGCATTGCTCTTATTCAGTCTTTCTTCGTATGGCTTTCCTGGATCCACAAATTGCGGCTGGTCGAACATGCTTTTTTTCGGTGTCTCGATCAATGGTTTGGCCTCTTCGGGATTCTTGTCGAAAAGGCTTGGCGTAGGAAGTGTCGGGGAAATGGTCGCAGGGGTGGTCGTGGTGTTATTACCAGGCAATATCGGGGTAAACTTTTTCCCGATATCACTTTGGGCAAAAACACCCCATCCGCAAAACAACACAATATATACAATATTCCTCATCCCGATACCTAACGTTTAATTGTGCATAAAAGTATAAAAAATACAACTGCAGTTTTATTTCATAAGTCGGAATATAAAGGATTCTGAAGGATTGATATCGATCATCACTGTTCCTTTGCCTTTCTCAACCACCAGTTTCGCAGCCTGTTTCAAATACAACTGATCCTGCAACTTGTAATTTCCATCTGCAAGCCCCCATTTCTGTATCACATCAGCAGGAATAATCAGGTTGCAATGGCTTTTTGTCACCCATGAAAAATTATTGACAATCAGCAGTTTTTCGTTATCGGACCATCTTACGAAAGAATACAACCCTTCGTTATAGCCTTTTGTTTCATGGCGATTCACGTATTGTATGTCCTGGTATTTACCCATTAGTGCTTCACTGCTGATGGTGAAATTCAGTAACCTGACATAAAAATCACGCAATTGTTTTTCTTCTGCAGATAATTGTCCGCCATTAAACTCGCCGTTGTTCATCCAGCGTTGGTGGTTTGGCACACCGATATAGTCAAAAATGGAAGTCCGTGATTTCCTTCCGAAACCGGCATCCTCATTACCTGCCTCCCCTACTTCCTGTCCAAAGTAAATCATGGTTGGCGAAGTACTTACTGTCGCGGAATAGACCATCAATGGTTTTCCTTTTTCAGCTGTGCCCGCAAACTCCCTGCTGGCCAGCCGTTGCTCGTCATGATTATCAAGGAAGTGCAGCATATGGTGCTCGATATCCCGAAGATTGCCCTGAATTTCCGCCAATGGATCGGGAAGGCTCTTACCCTGGATCACTTCTTTAAGTTTGTCATACGTTTCAACCTTATCATACAGGTAATCCATTTTCCCGAACTTGATATAGTTTCGGTATTCTTTAGGGTTATATACTTCAGCCATCAGGAAAGCATCAGGATTTCGCATCTTGATTGCGGAATTCATATAACTCCAGAATTCGTAAGGCACCATTTCAGCCATATCATACCTGAAGCCATCCACCCCAAGCCGGGTCCAATACAACGCAATATCACGGAATTTCTTCCACGAATCCGGTACATCCTTGTCTCGCCAGAAATTGTAATGCTCCTCATAAGAACGCTCAGCCATGTTCGCGGGCAGCTCAGGAAAATCCTTGGTACCGTCGGGACGTATCCCGTAATTGATCTTTACGGTTTCATACCAGTCATCAATACTGGGCTGCGGCTCACGGGATCCGTTACCGGTCCATTTTGCCGGATTTTCATTGAATTTACCATCGGACAATGGATTTCTTTCGCCGTTAAGCGGCTTGTAAGTGTCTGAGGTTGGCACCCGGAAAGGCTTACCGGGAATATAATAGAAGTTATTGTCACGCTTATATTCTACAGTAGTATCATCATCGGCACCAAAATCCTTCACCCCTTTGGGATTGGACTTGCCTTCGTATTTACGGGCGATGTGATTGGGTACTATATCAATAATGACTTTCAGTCCGTTTTTGTGCGAACGTTGGATCAATGCCTTGAATTCCTCCAATCTTTGCGATGGGTCATCGGCAAGATCAGGATCAACGTTATAGTAATCTTTTACTGCATAAGGGGAGCCGGCGCGGCCTTTAACAACATCCGGATCATCATTTGAGATACCATAAGCAGTGTAATCTGCGACCATAGCATGGTGCGGCACGCCGGTGTACCAGATATGGGTGACACCGAGTTTCTTAATCTCGGAAAGTGCCTTGTCCGTGAAATCACTGAATTTACCCACACCGTTCGTTTCGGCAGTACCCCAAGGCTTGTTTACAGTTTTTTTATTTCCGAACAGGCGTGTAAAAACCTGGTATACTACTGCCTTTTTTTCGGGCACAGCAGCTTCCTTTCTCTTTTCCGGCATGGGTTTGGTGTTTTTGTTTTGGGCTGAAACCGTCATGGTACATATAATCAGGGCAGCGGTCAGTAATTTTTTCATGGTTTGTGAATTCATTCGATTTACAAATATATAAGAAAGATCGGAAGTTCAAAGTTCGGAAGATCGGGATTGAGGTGCCGTCTTATGAACTTCCGATCCAATAACTTCTGAACTTACTTAATTCTTTCCCAATAAAAACCCCCATTAACACATTTTACTTAAATTTGGCGAAAAATAAATTTCCGTTGAAAAAATTCTTTTTCTTCCTGATCTGTTCTGTGTTTTTACTTTCTGCAACAGCAATTTTTGCACAAAAGGCAAAACCGATTATTGTTGAAAACGCTGATCATTTCGACATTGACGAAGTAAGACTTCCCGATGTGGCGCTACTGACGGGGAACGTGCGCGTAAATCACGACGGCGTTATCATGACCTGTAATAAGGCGTATTTCTTTAAGAAGGAAAACTACCTTAAAGCTTTCGGGGAATTCCACATGGTGCAAGGCGACACCTTACACCTCAACAGTGATTATGCGGAATATAACGGCAATGTAAAGCAGGCGTTTGCCACCGGGAAACCTGTTTTGCGTACGCCCGACATGACCTTAACTACGGATACGATTCATTTTGACCGCAACATTCAACAGGCGTATTATAATTCGCCGGGGACCATTGTCAATAAGGAAAATACACTGAAAAGCAAGTCCGGACGCTATTACGCCAAAGAAAAGAAATTTCAGTTCCTGACCGCCGTAACCATTACCAACCCAAAATATGTAATCAAATCCAACCATCTGGATTATTACAACAATTCAGGCCATGCTTACCTGTTTGGCCCCTCTACCATCACGGGCGAGAAGGATTATATTTACACGGAGAAAGGATTTTATGACAATAAGAGAAATGTCGGGCACTTCCTTCGAAAATCCTATATACGTTACAAAGACCGCCTCATCGAAGGCGATAGCCTGTATTATGACCGAACGCGCGAATTCGCCTCTGCGACCAACAATGTAAAGATTACCGACTCGATCAATAAAGGCCTAGTCAAAGGACATTATGCCGAAATCTATAAAGCAAAAGATTCGATGTTTGTCACCAAACGTGCCGTGGCCGTCAATATCATGGAAAATGATTCTGTGTTCATTCATGGTAAAAGACTGTTGATTACCGGAAAACCGGAAAACCGCATCATCCGTGCTTTCAATAATGCCCGTTTTTATAAAAGTGATATGAGTGGAAAATGTGACTCCATTCATTCGAGCCAGAAAGATGCCCTGACGAAACTCATCGGCAGGCCAATCATCTGGAATGGAAAAAACCAGATGACGGGCGACATAATGCACCTCATAGGCAATAACGCTACCGAGAAGCTTGATTCACTAAAGGTACTTAGCAATGCTTTCCTTATCGCTAAAGATACCGTCGGAACAGGATTCAATCAGGTCAAGGGCGTTAACCTATACGGCAAGTTCAAGGACAACAAGCTCGACGAAGCCGATGTCGTCAAGAATACCGAAATCGTTTATTTCATGCGGAATGACAAGCAGGAGCTGATCGGCATCAACAAGAGCGTCAGCAGCCGGATCAACCTGAAACTGAAAGACAATGAGATTGACGAAATCACCCAGTATGAAAAACCCGACAGCGACTTGTATCCCGAATCCAAATTACCTGAAAACGCACGCAAGCTAAGGGGATTTATCTGGCGTGAAGACGAACGCATCAAATCGAAAGATGATATTTTTCCAGCAGAAGAAAACGAGCTCGATGCCAAAATACAGGAGGCTAAAAAGAAAGAAGAGCTCAAACCTGACGAGCCGATGAAAGTCAGAAAAGAAACGAAGGATTATGACAAGAATCATCCACCTGCGAAAATTAATTAGCGAATGTCGTAATTAACGGATTAGCGAATGTATCTGGTTCATTAATTTGCTAATCCGCTTATCTGCTAATCATCAAATTAATATTACATGAAATCCGACTTCTTAAAATACCAGGCCCAAACCTCCCCATACCCGCTCGGAATGGAAGTTTCCCATGCCGAGGGCTCCTATATATACGACGTCAGCAATAAAAAATACCTTGACTTTGTTGCCGGTGTTTCCGCTATCCCGCTCGGGCATTGCAACGAACGGGTGAACGACGCAATTAAGGAACAACTTGACCGATATTCCCATGTCATGGTTTATGGTGAATATGCACAAGGTCCGGCTGTTGAATATTGTAAATTACTGGTAAAGCATTTACCGGCGCCATTGGACAAAGTGTATTTGGTCAATTCCGGTACCGAAGCCACCGAAGGCGCATTGAAACTGGCACGTCGTGTTACGGGCCGCAGTCAGCTGATTTCCTGCTTTAATGCGTACCACGGCAATACGATGGGATCGATGAGCGTCATGGGTTTTG
>CALRKC020000116.1:0-6958 GCA_943367895.1 Erythrobacter sanguineus
CAAAAAGAATATGTTGCTGATAATTGACGGCAAAGCTTACACATCCGATCAGTTCGAAGGATACACTATTGAATGTGATGGTTACATACTGCAATTGGAGACTGAAGAAGGAGTACGAACCTATGGTGAACGGGCTAAAGACGGTGTACTTATTTTCAAGGGCAAATCGAAAATTACAAAAAATGGGGTTCAGGTGTCATTATCCGATGTGGAAACCGCTCCCAAGATGGCTAATCAGGACGCTGAACAATCCACCTTATATGTTATAAGCCGAAAGTCTGACGACAGAGAGCTCGAACATTACAAAGAGCAATTGGCTTTTGCAGGGCTTGACCTTGAAATTTCAGGAATCAAACGCAATACCAAGGGCGAAATCACGGCCATCAAAGTAACACTTAGAGATCTAAATAATGGAACCGGAGGTGAGTCAAAATGGGATGCAGCTGTAAGCGGGCAGGGCATCCCTAATATCACAGTCGGTAAGGCCTATGGCGAGGTCGTCATTAATGCCTCAAAATAAGAAAAGCCGCCCTGAGGGCGGCTTTTCTTATTTTTTCTTTGCCAGTTTTGTTGCAGGCACATTTACAAATTTCTGCTGCCCCGCGTCATAAGTCATCCTGTTTTCCTGTGTCTTGTTTTTCAATACAATATCCCCTTCCGGTGTAATCGTCAGTTCAAAGCCTTCCCTGCGCATCTTCTGCTGGGTTTCTGAGACGGTCTTGTTTTTGTCCAGGAATACAATTTCACTGACTTTGGTCGTAATCTGATTGTTTGCAATGATTTGCTTTTTCGCGGAAGCATCCCATATCTCGGTGAAAGTCGTCAGGGCTTCTTCATTCTTCAATTTGCTTTCCGAAATATTTTTCTGTGTCCAGCTGATCGCGTACAATTGAACGCCTTTAGCTTTGAAAGGTGTAATCTTAAAATCCGCAGGCAGGGTCTTCGCCGGATCAAAAGGCCTGCTGAACAGCGTATCTTTTACCTTGCCATTCGTTACGGAAACCATAAACTTATTCCCTGCCATATCCGCGGAAAGATTATCGGCTTTGGCCAATGCGGTAATTTTGGGAGCAGTTTTTTTCGCAACGGCTTTCTTTTTCTGTGCTGTTGCCGAAACGGTAAACAGTGTTAATATCATCAATAGGGCAATCTTTTTCATAGCATTAAATTTAAGGTTTCCGAATTTACAAAAAAAATAAACCAAAGCATATCATAGTATCGGTTTAACAACATAAAAAAAAGCGCGGGAATCAAATCCCGCGCTTTCTATCCTAAAATCATAAAGTCTTATAATCTTACAGTCTAAGATGTCAAAAAATCTAAGAAGTCTGACAATCTATTACTTCACTTCCTCATAGTCAACATCCTGCACATTATCGCCCTGTGCTTCACCCTGAGGCTCTGCATTGGGTTGTGCCTGACCCTGCTCTCCCTGTGCATACATCGCTTCAGTAGCGGTTTTCCAGGCAGCGTTGATGTTGTCAAGTGCGGTCTGTACGGCTGTTAGGTCCTGTGAAGCATGAGCTGCCTTTAATTCAGTCAATGCATTCTCAATCGCAGTTTTGCTGTCAGCCGGTAATTTATCGCCCAACTCTTTCAACTGACTTTCAGTCTGGAAGATCATACCGTCAGCTTCATTGAGCTTCTCGATTCTTTCTTTGGCCACTTTATCAGCGTCAGCGTTTGCTTCAGCGTCTTTCTTCATTCTTTCGATTTCTTCCTGAGTCAACCCTGAAGAAGCTTCGATACGAATGTCATGTGATTTACCAGTTCCTTTGTCAGTAGCTGAAACCTTGATAATACCGTTCGCATCAATATCAAAAGTTACCTCAATCTGTGGAACACCCCTTGGTGCAGGCGGAATACCGTCTAAGTGAAAACGACCAATCGTTTTGTTATCAACAGCCATGGCGCGCTCTCCCTGTAATACGTGGATTTCAACACTTGGCTGTGAATCAGCCGCAGTAGAGAATACCTGGGATTTCTTGGTTGGGATGGTAGTATTGGCCTCAATCAGTTTCGTCAATACACCACCCATAGTTTCAATTCCTAATGATAACGGCGTTACGTCCAAAAGCAATACGTCTTTCACATCGCCTGACAATACACCGCCCTGGATTGCAGCACCAATCGCCACCACTTCATCAGGGTTTACTCCTTTGGAAGCTTTCTTTCCGAAGAATTTCTCCACTTCTTCCTGAATTCTCGGGATACGTGTAGAACCTCCTACAAGGATCACTTCATCAATATCTGATTTTGATAAACCGGCATCTTTCAACGCTTTTTCAACAGGCGTCATAGAACGTTTTACCAAAGAATCTGCCAATTGCTCAAACTTGGCACGTGACAGTTTTTTCACTAAGTGCTTCGGTCCTGTAGCCGTAGCTGTTACGTAAGGCAGGTTGATTTCCGTTTCTGCAGAAGAAGACAACTCGATTTTTGCTTTCTCAGCCGCTTCTTTCAGACGTTGCAATGACATTGGGTCCAGACGCAGGTCAATACCTTCTTCATTCTTGAATTCGTCAGCCAGCCAGTCAATTACCACCTGGTCAAAGTCATCACCCCCAAGGTGCGTGTCACCATTTGTAGACAATACTTCGAAAACACCGTCACCCAATTCCAGGATCGAGATATCGAAAGTACCACCACCCAAATCGTAAACTGCAATCTTCTGGTCCTGTCCTTTTTTGTCCAGACCATAAGCCAGAGCCGCAGCGGTAGGCTCGTTGATGATACGCATTACCTTAAGCCCTGCAATTTCCCCTGCCTCTTTAGTAGCCTGGCGCTGTGCATCATTAAAGTAAGCAGGAACGGTAATTACCGCTTCTGAAACGGTCTGTCCCAAATAATCCTCAGCCGTCTTTTTCATTTTCTGCAAGGTCATTGCAGACAATTCCTGTGCCGTATACAAACGTCCGTCAATATCCACACGTGGTGTGTTGTTGTCACCTTTCTTTACGGTATAAGGTACTCTTTTCGCTTCGTCTTCGGTTTCAGAGAACGTATGTCCCATAAAACGCTTAATCGAAGCAATAGTCTTGGTTGGGTTCGTTACCGCCTGTCTCTTGGCAGGATCTCCAACTTTAATTTCACCGCCTTCTACGAATCCGATGATCGACGGCGTTGTTCTTTTTCCTTCTGAATTAGGAATTACCACTGCTTCGTTTCCTTCCATCACGGCTACACACGAGTTTGTTGTTCCTAAATCAATTCCAATTATTTTACCCATTTTTTTATTTGTTTTAAATTTTATGTGAGTTTGCATTTTTGAACTTGACCCGTAGATAACAATCTTTATGCCATAATAAAAATCGAAAGGAAATTGTCAGTTGACTTGACAAAATATGACAAAATGACAATTAATCCCGAATTCCAAATTAGGAATTACGACATCATCAATCCGCAATTCCTAATTCATAATTCGTAATTCATAATTTTTTTTAAGCAGCTGTTTCCTGCTGTCCGCTATATCTTTTCCCGGCTAAAGAAGCCGGCAAAAGGATGCCGCTTCCATCAGGGCTGGCGATTTGTCGCACTTCGCGCCGGTACCTTTATATTGAAGATAATGACAGAAATCAAAATCAGCACATAAGACAATCCCTGCATAAAATTCACCGGTTCCTTAAAATAAAAGAAGGCCAGCAAAAAGTTAATCATTGGATTGATGTACATCAATATCCCGACGGTCGAGGAATCCATGCCTTTCAGCGCATATAAGTTGAGAAACAAAGGAATAATCGTAAAAAACACCGCAATCAGCCCAATCAGGAAATAAAATTTAAATTCCCCGGGTACCGGCCCGCCATACATTGGAAACAAAGGCAGTAAAATGATCGTCGTGATAATAATCTGCAGGCTTAACACAACCAGCCGGTCAAATTGATTGTACTTACGCTGTATAATCAGGTATAATGCGAATGTCAAAGCGATGACGAGACTGTACAGCAAATCCTTCAGGCTGCCATATGATAAAATGGCGCAGCTGACAGCACTAAGCCCAATGGCCGCCCATTGCATCTTATTCAGTTTTTCCTTCAGGATGAGATAAGCCAGGATTGTGGTCAGGATCGGGCATATCAAATAAGCAAATGACGCCGACTTCAAACTGACATGATTGATGGCATATATAAAGATAAACCAGTTGGCCGTCAGCAATATGCCGCCCGCAGCGGTCATAAATGCTGCTTTACTTTTCTGTTTCCCGGAAAACGATTTCCAAAGCTGCCAGTCTTTTTTCAGCACCTCCCTGCGGAACAATAAATTGATTCCCAGCAATAATGCCACAGCATAAAAGATCCTGTAAAATAAGATATCCATTGAGGGATAGTCGTGCAAGGGTTTAAGTACCAGGCTGAAAAATCCCCACATCACAAAGGCGGTCAGTGCAGCGGCGTAGTATTTGTTGAAGCGCATAAAATAAATTCTGCGACAAAGATAAGGGGAAAAAAACGGACTAAAATACCGAACATTTGAAAGATTTGCAGTGCTTGCGCAACTAATCTTTCAATTGCGACAGGATCTCATTTTTGCTAAGCTTTAATAGGGTAATCTGTGAAACGATAAACAGGTAACAACCCCATTTAATCTGACTGAAGTTCTCGAAAAAATCATCAAATAAAAAAATGAGGATTAAAGAAGTTGCCATCAATGTCAGGTTTACGATCGACAATTTATACACCCAGTTGTTCCTTTTCGCAAAACTTAATACCAGTTGAACAACGGTAATCAGTATAACAATCAAAATACACAATTCCCGCAACGGCAGCACAAAGGCATTCAAAGGATTTCCTCCGGTATCCCCCTCCTGTTCTTCTTTATAGACCCTGCGAATATTTGTGAGATAATCAGGCTCAAGGTAAACGCTTCCCATCAGCGCCAATTCAAAAGCATTTTCATTGTCGCTGTCATCAACAAAATCATACGCCTTTTGAAGAAATGAAGTTTTTTCCATCTCAACTGCTTCCGAAACGGTGTCTTTGCTTACTGCCTCAGCATTACCGATTTCAGGAGCGCCGGCAGTTAAACTATCCACGACTGCCACAACTTCTGTTCCTTCTGCGTCTCTTTTCATGCGGTTGCTTCGGCACTGATCATAAAAAGGCGCCAGCAATAACAAAAAAGCAATAACACTAACTACCCTGATCCGGTCCGCGTTCCTCATAAGCTTTCAATCCTTAAATCTTTTAGTTTTCCAATTCAAACCCATCCGCCTTCATACCTTGCCCGTAGTCCGCTGCAAGGCGTTGGCTGTGACCATTGCCGCGGAAACAAAAAAGACAAAAGTTATTTCACGGCTCAAGTTTCTCAAAACTAAGGATTTTATTTAAATAAAGTTTGACAATCGGGCGTTCGCAAGTCCGGAGCTTTCAAAAATCCCTCATTTTACTTTCGGTGTCCCGAACTATTAACGTCCGGACTATTTAAGATTTCAAACGTTTTCGTTTATATTTGTGCAGTTAACATCACTTTGCTATGGAAGAATGTATTTCAGTTTTTGATATGCTTAAGATAGGCGTTGGCCCTTCAAGCTCGCACACACTCGGACCCTGGCGCGCCGCAGAAAGATTCCTTGCGGAGCTCCGCAATGAAGGCATGCTCGATAAGACAGAACGCGTCAAAGTTGACTTATACGGCTCGCTTTCCCTTACCGGTAAAGGACACGCTACCGATCTGGCCGTAATGCTTGGATTAAGTGGGCAGGATCCGGAATACATTCCCGTAGAGAACATTTCCGGCATCATCAAATCCATAGAGGATAATCATGAAATTAATCTGGGTAATGAATTTAAAATCCCTTTCTGGTTCCTGCAGGACATCGTCTTCAACAAAAATTTTCTTCCTTTTCATGCCAATGGTTTGATGTTTACGGCCTATTTAAATGACGGCAGCGAATACGCCTCAACGTTCTATTCTATTGGCGGCGGATTTGTAGTCAAGGAAGACCGCCCGAACGCCAAAAAGAAAATGGAAATCAAATGTGCTTTCCCCTACCCGATCCAGACTGCCGAAGAATTACTCGTCTATACCCAACAGCAAAACCGCAGCATTTCTGAAATCGTGTATGACAACGAAAAATCAATGCGTACCGAAGAAGGCATCCATAATGAACTCATCCGCATCTGGCATACCATGCTTGAATGCATGTACATCGGCTGTCATTCTGAGGGCATATTGCCGGGCGGACTCAATGTAAGACGCCGTGCCTTCGACATGCACCAGGGATTGATCGGCCTTGCCAATTACAATAACCCGCAGGAATGGCTCGAAACCATCCGCAAAACGGAAGTAAAGTTCCGACAGATATTAAAATGGGTCAGTTGCTTTGCCCTGGCCGTCAATGAAGTCAACGCCGCCCTGGGACGCGTCGTCACAGCGCCCACCAACGGCAGCGCAGGCGTAATCCCCGCCGTATTGATGTACTATCTCGTCATCGAGAACCACGATGCAGGCGAAAAGGAAATCAAGCAGTTCCTGATGGTTGCCGGCGAAATAGGAAGCATTTTCAAGAAGGGCTCCACCATCTCCGCAGCGATGGGTGGCTGCCAGGCCGAAATCGGCGTGTCGTCCGCAATGGCCGCCGCGGCGTTAACAGAAGTCATGGGCGGTTCACCGGAACAGGTGTTGATGGCCGCAGAGATTGCGATGGAACACCACCTCGGATTAACCTGTGATCCCATCGGCGGATTGGTTCAGATTCCGTGCATCGAGCGGAATACGATGGGTGCCATCAAGGCAATAAACGCTGCAGAGCTTGCAATGGAAACCGATGCGAAAAATGCAAAAGTACCGCTGGATAAAGTCATCAACACCATGTGGCAGACCGCGAAGGATATGAATTCAAAGTATAAGGAAACCTCTGAGGGCGGACTGGCAGTGGCGGTGAATATGGCGGATTGTTAGTTGCCGTCCTTTAGACAGGTTAGATTCGCCTGGCGCTTAGACACGCTATGCCTGAGAC
>CALRKC020000117.1:0-6943 GCA_943367895.1 Erythrobacter sanguineus
CTCCGGCGTGCTCAGCGAACTTGAAAACTGGGCGCGGGCATTGGGTTATAAAAAGTGCATACTCGAAACCGGCAAAAAACAACCGGAGGCGATTGCGCTGTACCATAAGAGCCAGTATGCGGTTACTCCGAACTTTGGGCAATATGCCGGGATTGAGGACAGCGTGTGTTTTGAGAAAATACTAAACTGATTGCTATGGGAAATGCTGAAGCGGTAGACACATTCATCGCAGGATTCCCTGAACCTACGCGGAACAGTCTCGAGATGATGCGCAAAGCGATCCGTGAGGCGGCTCCGGAGGCCGTGGAACATTTCGCATATATGATGCCGGCGTACAAATTGCACGGTCCATTGGTGTATTTTTCGGGTTACAAAAACCATATCGGGTTTTACCCGGGCTCGTCGGGCGTTGCGCATTTTAAAGAAGCGCTTACGAAGTACAAATCGGCGAAAGGCACGATACAGTTTCCGCTCGATGAACCGGTGCCTGTGGCATTAATCGGTAAGATTGTCCGGTTTCGTGTGGCAGAAAACCTCGAAAAAGCGGCCGCCAAATCCAAAAAGAAATCGTGATTACTTTTCTATTTCGAACCAATTGCAGGTTTCGCCTTCGTCTTCAAAAGTACCGGTGAGCTTGAATCCGGCTTTTTGAAGGACCCTGGCGGAATTGGTATTTTCCTGCATGGTATAGGCGCAGATTTTCGTGAGTTTCATATCATTAAATCCGTATTCGACGAAGGCTTCGGCGGTTTCGGTGGCATACCCTTTCCCCCAGAATTCCGGCATAAGGCGGTAGCCCAGCTCGTAAAAATTTTGATGACCATTCATGTCTTTTACGAATTTCAATCCGGACCAGCCGATAAACTCGTTGGTTTCCTTAAGGATCACTGCCCACCTTCCAATGCCATTTTCCGCATACTGTCTGGTGATCAGGTCGATGATTTCGTAAATCTGCGTCATTGACGTTACGGGCTTGTTGCCCAGAAAACGGTGGACTTCAGGGTTGGAATCGAGTTTGTACAGCCCCTGCGCATCGGCGAGCGTCATTTCGCGCATGAAAAGCCTTGGGGTCTCAATTGTCTTTCTCATCGGGCTTAAAATTCTTTCAGGAAATCATCTATCAGGTCAGCAACGAGGTAATAATCGGATTCGTCGATAAACAATTCCACGGCTACATCGGCAGTTCCTATCCCGCCCAATATTGCGGATTGTATGTCATCTTTCACAATAACCCTGACGTCTTCAGATTCGATTTCTTCCTTTAGGCGCAGGGCGAGGACCATACTGCCGGCAAATACTTTAATCCATGCCATTGCTATTCTTCGTCGTCCATTTCAAACCAAAACGGTTCGATCATGATTTTTTCGGCCAGGATTTCGACCTTTTCGGTGATATCGGTAGTAAAAAAAAGGCGTTGCGTCTTTTCAATGCTCATGGAGAGGCGTTGCACGACAGCATCCATCCTGTTTTTAAACAGTTTATCCGCATCGTCTACAGCGAAAATTTTAATGGTATTCAGGTTAAAGCCCGCGGTGGAAAAAAGCAGGTTTATCTTATCGGGCGTTCCAATGAGGACGTCCAGTCCGAGCGAAATATGGTTCTTATCAAAGTCGGTATCGCCTTTATCGTGTACGCCAAAAACGCGCAGGTCCGTATAATTGGCCAGTTTCCTGAACAGCGATGCCATTTCGATTACCTTGTCCTTGTTTTGAACCAGCACGAGGGCGCGTGTACTTTCGCCCACTGCCTTATCGAGTTTCTGGATGATGTTCATGACTAAAGTCGTGGTCTTTCCTGAGCCTTCACCGGATTGTATTACGGCATCAGCACCGCTTTTGATGGTAGAAAAAGTTTCAGCCTGAAGTTCGTTGGCCTCTGTGAGTCCGTTTTCGATTAACGCCAGCTTCAGGTTCGGGTTTATTTTCTTTAATTCCATTAATATTTAAGCCATTTGAAGAGTTCTTTGTAAGTCGGTTTTTTGCCATACATTAAAATACCGACGCGGTAGATTTTGGCAGCGAACCATACGACCAATAAAAAGGTAGCGAACAATAAGGTCAGGGAAATGGCCAGTTGCCACCACGGCACACCAAAAGGGATACGCATGAGCATTACGATCGGGGACGTCAGCGGAATCATCGAAAAGACGACGGCTACAGATCCGTGAGGGTCATTGAGCACGCTGAAGAATCCGACGTAAACGGCGAGCATTAACGGGAGTATGATTGGCAAAAGGAATTGCTGTGAATCGGTTTCGCTGTCGACTGCAGCACCGATTGCCGCATAAATCGAGCTGTAAAGGAAATAACCGCCGACAAAATACAACAGGAAGAAAATCACCAATGACATTAGCGGCAAATCGAGTATTACGTCAAGATAGGAGAAAATTCCGCTTATGAATCCGGGTTGCGCCACGCTCATGGCGCCGGTGTCAATCCCGAAAACATTGGAAACAGTGAAAATCAGTGCGCCGCCGAGCACTGCCCAGATTACAAACTGCAATACGCCGGCGAGTGAGGTTCCAATGATTTTGCCCATCATCAGCGTAAAAGGTTTTACGGAAGAAATGATGATCTCGATAATGCGGTTTGTCTTTTCCTCTATGACGCTGCGCATCACCATGTTGCCATAAATAATAATGAACATCATAATAAGGTAACCGAATGCGGCGCCGACACCGATTTTGAGTTCGTTGAGTCCTTTAATTGTTGCCTCACCGGATGATTTCACGAGGCTGATGTTGACTTTGGCTTCCGCCTGTTTGATCTTGTTTACATCAAGGCCGAGCTTTTCGTAGTTCGATTTGGTTAGTCCTGCGGCAATAACATCCTGAATTTCGCCGATGAAGCCCATGCCGGGGCTGTCGTTTGAAATGTACTGGATTTTGGTTTGGAGTTCGTCATTGCTGGCGACTTTCGGGATATAAATCAGGCCTTCGTAGCTTTCACGGACGATACTGTCCTTCAGCACTTTCAGATCGACATTCGAGAAATCGAGGTATTTGTATTCATCGGAATTTTTGAAATCCTTTACGAACAGGCCGGTTTCATCATGGATGGCGATGCTTTTCACATCAGATTTCATGGTGGCCAGGAAGGCTACGAATGATATGAGTCCGACGACCAGCAGCGGGCTCAGGAAGGTCATGACAATAAAAGACTTGTTGCGTACTTTCGCAATAAACTCCCTTTTTATAATTAAAGATAAGATACTCATGGTTTGTTTTATTTTCGGCTTACCGTTTGGATGAAAATATCGTTTACGCTTGGGATTTTTTCCATAAAGTGGGTTACCTGTCCGCGCTGCATCAGGATTTGAAGCAGTTCATTGGACGGTGCGCTGCCGATATTGATTTCGAGCTTGAGGTCGTCATTCAGGGATTTGAAATCGGCCTGACCGACGGTGAACTTCTGTGTCAGGTCGTACATTAACCCTTCGACATTGGACGTCAGTATGCCTACTTCAAAGTTGTTGGTCCTGTATTGTTTCTTGACATCGCTGAGCTTTCCTTCAATAAGTTTATTGGATTCATGGATCAACGCTATGTGGTCACACAATTCTTCGACACTTTCCATACGGTGTGTTGAGAAAATAATGGTGGAGCCCTGTTTTTGAAGTTCGAGGATTTCATCTTTGATCAGATTCGCGTTAACAGGATCGAATCCGGAAAAAGGTTCATCGAAAATCAGCAGTTTCGGTTTGTGCAGCACGCAGACTACAAATTGGATTTTCTGCGCCATTCCTTTGGAAAGTTCCTGGATTTTCTTGTCCCACCAACCCCTAATTTCGAGGCGGTCAAACCAATACTCGAGCTGTGCTTTGGCTTCTGTTTTGGAAAGGCCTTTCATTTGTGCGAGGTAGAGGCATTGCTCTCCGACTTTCATCGTTTTATACAAACCGCGTTCTTCGGGAAGATAGCCGATGTGCTGCACATGTTTTGGCTGAAGCGGTTCGCCATCGAGTAAAACGGTGCCACTGTCGGGCATTGTGATCTGGTTGATAATGCGAATAAGGGAAGTCTTCCCGGCGCCATTAGGACCTAAAAGTCCGTAAATACTGCCTTTGGGCACTGAAATGGAAACTTCATTTAAAGCGGTGTAACTGCCGTATTGTTTTACGACTTTATTCACTTCTAGTATATTGCTCATGCAAAAATTAGTTTGCGTAAAAGTAGTCAATTCACAATGAAAAGGGAATTGGATTCCAAAAAAAAACCCACCCTTATTTGCACAAGGATGGGAAAAATTGCTATGAAAAAGAAATTACTAGTTACCTAGTAAAGACCAAATATAATATTTTTTTAAATATCATGAAAACATATCCTTAACTTTTTCAAAAAAAGATTTTTCTGATTTTTCGGGGTTCGGGATGAAGTTCGGATCGGTCAGTGATTTCTCGAAAAACTGCTTTTGTTCCTTGGTCAGGTTTTTAGGTGTCCATACATTGATATGTACGAGAAGGTCACCTGTCCCGTATCCATTAACGCTTGGAATTCCTTTATTCTTGAGTCTTAAAATCTTTCCGGACTGTATACCTTCCTCGAGTTTAATACGCACTTTACCGTTTACTGCTTCAATATCCTTGGAAATTCCCAATGCCGCTTCTGCAATGCTGATGTACAAATCAAGGTGCAGGTTCTCCCCTTCCCTTTTTAAAGTCTCATGTTCCAATTCCTCAATAACAACAATCAGGTCACCAGGAATCCCGTTACCCGGGGCATCGTTTCCTTTGTTGGCTACTTTGAGCTGCATGCCATCGGCTACGCCGGCAGGAATTTTGATAGACACGGTTTCTTCCTGGGAAATCATTCCGTGCGCGTCTGCGTTACCCGGCTTGCTTTCAATGATTTGTCCCACGCCTCCGCAGGCATTACAGGTAGATGCAGATTGCATCCTGCCCAGGATGGTATTGGTTACCCGCATTACCTGACCGGAACCATTACAGGTAGGACAGGTTTTGTATTTAACGCCCTGAGCCTGGATATTGCGCTTTACTTTTATCTTCTTTTCAACGCCGTTTGCAATTTCTTCAAGAGTAAGTTTTACTTTGATGCGCAGGTTTCCGCCTTTGACCCGTCGTTGGCCTCCGCCGCCGCCGAATCCGCTGAAACCGCCGCCAAAACCTCCGAAAATATCCCCGAACTGGCTGAAAATATCGTCCATGTTCATGCCGCCACCGCCGAAACCGCCGCTGCCATCAAAAGCCTGGTGGCCATACTGGTCGTATTTGGCTTTTTTCTGCGGATCGCTCAACACCTCATACGCCTCGGCTGCCGCCTTGAAGTTTTCCTCGGCCTGCTTATCACCCGGATTCTTATCAGGATGGTATTCAATGGCTTTCTTGCGATAAGCCTTCTTGATTTCAGCAGCATCAGCACTTTTGGAGATGCCCAATATTTCGTAAAAATCTTTCTTCATCTTTGTTTTGTCTTAACGGGAATATTATTGACCGGTAACTACTTTCGGGAAGCGGATAATACGGTCTCCGAGTTTGTATCCTTTTTCAATCACGTCTACGATCTTGCCCTTCAGGTTAGGAGACGGCGCGGGAATTTGCGTGATGGCTTCTGCAATATCGGCATCGAAAATGTCACCGGCTTTGATGGTAACTTCTTCCAGTCCTTTTGAAACCAGGGTGCTCTTGAGCTTTTCATGGATTAATTCGACACCGCGCAGCAATACATCATCGTCAGATTTCCTTATTTCTGTCATGGCACGGTCAAAATCATCCAAAACAGGCAGCATTGCCTGAAGTACATCCTGATTCGCAGTTTTATACAGTTCAATACGCTCTCTTGAGGTTCTCTTTTTATAATTTTCAAATTCGGCAAAAAGACGCAGGAATTTATCTTTTTCGGCAGCCAGATCTTTGGTCAGTTGTTCTTCTGCCGTCAGTTCTTCAACAATGAGTTGCTCTGCATTTGCATTATTTTCAATAGTGGTCTCGTCCAGTTCCTGTTCGTTTTCGTTAATCTCGGTATTCATTTTTGCTTTATTTTTAAAAATATCCCTGAATGTCTTTTTCATCGTGTTGGTTGCCAGCAAAAGTATTGCCAAAGCCTGTGTGAATGTCAAATTGTCACCAAATCGGACATAAAATAATTTCCGCAAAAGTAAATAAACGAAACAAACGGGCATAAAAAAATCCGTTTAAAACGGATTATGCCAAAGTAAGCAGGTGGTTAAGCGCCTTCTCGAGGTAATCATACTGAAAGGTATAGCCATTTTCCTGAACTTTCCGCGCACTCACATTCTGGCTCGTATAGAGCACGGTATGCATTTCGCCCAATACCAGCTGCATTAGGAATTCCGGAACGTTTGGCATAAAAAATGGCTTTCTCAAGGTGCGTGCTATAGCCTTTGTTAACTCCTTATTTGTAACGGGATGAGGCGCTACTGCATTAAACGCGCCATGCCATTGTTGCTCGGCGGCCATTCGGTAAATTTCAATCAAATCATGAATGTGTATCCAGGATTGGTATTGTTTCCCGCTGCCCAAAGCGGCACCCAGCCCAAGGTTAATCGGCTTAATCATCTCGACTAGCGCGCCACCTTTATTCGAAAGCACAATACCGGTCCGGATTTTACACACCTTAATATTAAGGAGTTTAAATTTATCGGCGCCCTGCTCCCACTTTTCAACAACATGACCGAGAAAGCTTTTATCAACTTCCCTATTGTCCTCGGTATAAATATTTTTCAGGCTGTCAGGATAAATCCCTATTGCCGAAGCGGAAATTAACTGCCTAACCTGATTTGGATTATTTTTAAGGGTATTGAACAAAAGACTGGCAGACAGGACACGGCTTTCAATAATTTCCTGTTTGTATTTTTTAGTCCATCTTTTGATGATGTTGGCGCCGGCCAGATGGATTACGGTTTCCACCCCGTCCAGGCAACGGCTGTCAATTTTCCCGTTTTCGGGATTCCAGTAAAACCCTTTG
>CALRKC020000118.1:0-6909 GCA_943367895.1 Erythrobacter sanguineus
TAATAGAAACTACAATTTTATCTCCGACAGAGGCATAACGACGTTTCGTTCCACCTAACACACGAATAGTCAAAACTTCTTTTGCTCCCGTGTTGTCTGCTACTTTTAATCTTGATTCCTGTTGTACCATAATTACTTAGCTCTTTCAATGATTTCAACCAATCTCCAGCATTTTGATTTACTCAAAGGACGCGTTTCGCTGATCCTTACTGTATCTCCAATGTTGCAGTCATTTGTTTCGTCGTGTGCAACAAATTTCTTTGTTTTCAATACGAACTTACCGTATAATGGGTGTTTTACTTTAGTTACCTGGGCAACAACGATGGATTTATCCATTTTGTTAGAGGTCACTACACCTATTCTTTCTTTTCTTAAGTTTCTTTTATCTTCCATTTTCGCAGAATTATTGTTGCTCTCTTTTGCTCAATTCAGTAGCCAGTCTTGCAACTGTTCTTCTTACACCTCTGATCTGAAGCGGATTCTCTATAGGAGAAATAGCGTGGGACATTTTAAGCTCGTTAACGGTCTTTTTAGCCTGGCTCAGTTTTTCCTGCAATTCAGCAACGGAAAGATCTTTTATTTCTTTTTGTTTCATAATAGTATAAATTATGCTTCGAAATCTCTCGCAACTACGAATTTGGTTTTTACCGGTAGTTTTTGTGCTGCAAGTCTTAAAGCTTCTTTAGCTACTGACAATGGCACACCACCAACTTCAAACATGATTCTCCCTGGTTTAACAACGGCAGCCCAATATTCAACGGCTCCCTTACCTTTACCCATACGTACCTCAAGAGGCTTTTTGGTGATTGGCTTATCCGGGAAAATTTTAATCCAAAGTTGACCCTCCCTTTTCATGTAACGGGTTGCAGCAATACGCGCAGCCTCGATTTGACGTGAAGTAAGGAACATCCCATCTTCGTGTACAGATTTAATTCCGAACATTCCGTTAGAAAGTTCATGCCCTCTGTTGGCATTCCCCTTCATTTTACCTTTCTGTACCTTACGGTATTTTGTTCTTTTAGGCTGTAACATTTTCTTTACTTTTTAAAAAATTACTTTCTTTTACGGTCTCCACCAGGTTTGCGGTCCTTGTTGAAAGGCTTACGATCTCCTCTTGGAGCGTCACCACCTTTACCACCACCTTGTCCGGCTTGTTTCTTGTCCATACCTACAAGTGGAGAAAGATCTCTCTTTCCGTAAACTTCGCCTTTCATGATCCATACTTTGATACCCATACGACCATAAGTCGTGTGTGCTTCAGCCAAAGCATAATCAATATCGGCCCTGAAAGTTGATAGAGGAATACGTCCTTCTTTGAAACCTTCTGAACGTGCCATCTCAGCACCATTCAAACGCCCGGAAATCAAAACCTTGATACCTTCAGCGTTCATACGCATAGAGGCAGCTATGGCCATTTTGATTGCCCTTCTGTAAGAAATACGGCTTTCGATCTGACGTGCGATGCTTGATGCAACTAAAAAAGCATCCAGTTCAGGTCTCTTGATTTCAAAGATGTTGATTTGAACCTCTTTGTCAGTAACCTTCTTCAATTCCTCTTTCAGCTTGTCTACCTCCTGGCCGCCTTTTCCGATAATGATACCGGGACGTGCGGTGGTGATAGTAACGGTTACAAGCTTCAAAGTTCTCTCGATGATTACTTTTGATACACTAGCTTTAGATAAACGGGCGTGGATGTACTTCCTGATTTTGTAATCCTCAGCGATTTTGTCACCGTAGTCATTACCTCCAAACCAGTTAGAATCCCATCCTCTGATGATCCCAAGTCTGTTTCCGATTGGATTTGTCTTTTGTCCCATTTCTCTTAGTTGCTTTGTGTGTTATCTAATTGTCCCAAAACGATTGTTACGTGATTGGAACGCTTTCTAATTCTGTGTGCTCTTCCTTGAGGCGCAGGACGAAGCCTTTTCAGCATCATTCCTCCGTCAACACGGATTTCTTTCACGATCAAGCCTGCTTCAGCGACGTTTCCGTCAGCGTTTTTCTGCTCCCAGTTATTGATTGCAGATAACAACAGTTTTTCAAGCTTGCGTGAAGCCTCTTTAGTGCTGAACCTTAAGATGTTCAACGCTCTCTCTACTTTCTGACCTCTTACCAAGTCCGCTACTAAGCGCATTTTTCTAGGTGAAGTAGGGCAGTTATTCAACTTTGCGAAAGCGATCTGCTTGTTAGCTTCTTTGATGCCTTCGGCTCTTTCTCTTTTACGAACTCCCATTGCTTCTTATTTTTTACCTTTATTTTTTGCTCCAGCGTGACCACGGAATGATCTTGTTGGTGAAAACTCTCCTAATTTATGACCTACCATGTTTTCTGTTACGTAAACAGGTACAAACTGACGACCGTTGTGTACAGCGATCGTTTGGCCTACGAAGTCAGGCGTAATCATAGAAGCACGAGACCATGTCTTCACTACTCCTTTATTACCTTTTTCAATATTCTCCTGTACTTTTTTATCCAGCTTATAGTGAACAAAAGGACCTTTTTTTAATGAACGTGCCATATCTTAATTATTTCTTTCTACGTTCTACGATATACTTATTACTCGGGTTCTGCTTAGCACGCGTCCTGTAACCTTTAGCTGGCAATCCTTTTCTTGAACGTGGATGTCCACCTGAAGAGCGTCCTTCTCCACCACCCATTGGGTGATCGACAGGGTTCATTGCTACCGGTCTTGTTCTTGGCCTTCTGCCCAACCATCTTGTCCTACCGGCTTTACCGGAAACAATCAACTGGTGGTCAGAGTTGGAAACTGCTCCAATAGTAGCTGAACAGGTCAAAAGGATCAACCTTGTTTCTCCTGAAGGCATCTTAATTGTAGCGTATTTTCCATCCCTTGCCATCAATTGTGCAAAAGTTCCCGCAGAACGAGCGATTACCGCTCCCTGACCCGGGCGTAATTCAATACATGAAATTACAGTTCCCAGTGGAATTTTACTTAATGGCAATGTATTACCGATTTCCGGCTGCGCTTCAGCACCAGAAACTAACTTCTGACCTACCTGCAATCCGTTTTGGGCAATAATATAAGTTTTCTCACCATCGGCATAAGCCAATAAGGCGATGAACGCAGTTCTGTTTGGATCGTACTCGATTGATTTCACGGTAGCCGGAATTCCGTCTTTTGTCCTTTTAAAATCAATGATACGATAACGCTGCTTGTGACCACCACCCGTATAACGCATGGTCATCTTTCCTTGACTATTTCTACCGCCTGAGTTTTTTATCGGTGCGATCAATGAACGCTCCGGCTTATCAGTTGTAATAGCGTCAAAACTATTTACAACTCTAAATCGCTGACCCGGGGTAATAGGTTTTAATTTTCTAACTGACATAGTGCTGCCTTATGTTTAGATATTATTGTAAAAATCTATTGTTTCTCCTTCTTTCACTTGTACGATTGCCTTCTTGAACGCATTCGTCTTTCCACTGATCATACCGCTCTTGGTGTATTTTGTACTCCTGTCCGGTCTTACGTTCATGGTGTTCACATTAACAATCGTTACGCCATAAGCAGCTTCAACAGCTTTCTTAATTTGTACTTTATTTGCTTTTTTGTCAACCACGAAACCGAACTGGTTCAAAACTTCACCTTGTTTGGTCACTTTTTCAGTTACTATGGGCTTAATTATGATGCTCATATCCCTATTATTTGCTTAAATTTTCTTCAATTCCTTCTAAAGAACCTTCCAAAAGCACAACATTATTTGCGTTAAGAATGGCGTAAGTACTTAATTCTGAGCTACTTACAACGTTAGAAGCCTTTAAATTGCGTGACGACAAATATACATTTTTATTTGTATCGCCCAACACGAACAAAGATTTTTTGTTCTCTAACCCTAAAGCTTTCAAAACGTTAATGAAATTTTTAGTGTTTGGTGTATCGAAATTGAAGTCTTCCAAAACAATCAGGTTTGATTCCTGTACTTTCAAAGCGAAAGCAGATTTTCTCGCCAAACGCTTCAAAGATTTGTTCAATTTGAAAGAATAACTTCTCGGTCTTGGACCAAAAACAGTACCTCCGCCTTTGAACAATGGATTCTTAATAGAACCCGCACGAGCAGTACCAGTACCTTTTTGTTTCTTGATCTTACGAGTAGACCCGGTTACTTCAGCACGCTCCTTGGCTTTGTGTGTTCCTTGCCTTTGGTTTGCCAGATACTGTTTTACATCAAGGTAAACAGCATGTTTGTTAGGCTCAATTCCAAAAACCTCATCAGAAAGCTGTACTTTTCTTCCAGTTTCTTTTCCGCTGATATTTAAAACATTTACTTCCATTACTTCTGAATGATTACATAAGAGTTGTTATGTCCCGGAACAGCACCTTTAACCAAAATAAGGTTCTTGTCTGCCAATACTTTCAACACTTTAAGATTTTGTACTTTAACATTGTCTCCACCCATTCTTCCAGCCATACGCATTCCTTTGAATACACGTGACGGATAAGATGAAGCTCCCACAGAACCAGGCGCTCTCAAACGGTTATGCTGACCGTGTGTAGCCTGTCCAACACCACCAAAACCGTGACGTTTTACAACACCCTGGAAACCTTTACCTTTGCTAACGCCTTGCACGTCCACAAATTCGCCTTCTTCAAAAACAGTAACATTGATAATGTCACCTAATTTTTGTTCTGTTGCGAAATCCTGGAATTCAACGACTTTTTTCTTAGCTACAGTTCCAGCTTTCTTAAAGTGGCCAATAGCCGCTTTTGTGGAATGTTTCTCAGTTTTGTCATCGAAACCAAGTTGCAACGCTTCATACCCGTCGACCTCTTTGGTTCTGACTTGGGTAACAACGCATGGTCCAGCTTCGATTACGGTACAAGGGATGTTTTTCCCGTTCTCGTCGAAGATGCTGGTCATGCCGATTTTTCTACCAATTAACCCAGACATATTAAACTATTTATAAATTATTAAAATTGAGGACAGTATACACTATCCCCATTCGAGCGTGCAAAAGTATGATATTTATTTTGTATTGCAAACTATTGATAATCCTTTTTTTAAGATTTTTTTCTAACAACTGCCAAAACTTAAAAAGCCACACTGAAAAGCGCGGCTTTTTATAACAATTTAAGATCCCTGCATCACTCAATACCGATCTCCTTTATCGAAAAGCCTCGACACCCAGGCAATGAACCCTTTTTTATTATACTCCTTTTTATCGATAAAGTAATTGGATTTTCCTTCCAAAAGAAAGTAATCAGAATTACGGAATTTCGACCAATCACATTTCTCTAATTTCACCCTAAGTCTTTTGGTTTTGCCATTCCTTGAGAAAACGCCACGAAAATAAACAGCATCAGGATTCACCGTCCCATCCGTTACGAAAGCGAAAACTTTTTTGCCTCCTACGTTCAGAATCGCCGAAAATGAGGCACCATCAAGAAAAACATCCGTGAATCCGTAGTCCTTAAAAGTTGAAAAATAAACCACATTCTCAACATTCATTTTTTTATCTATATTTAAAAAATACCTTTGTTTAACCGAGCTTCCACAGCGAAAACAGCACTTATAGCAACTATTTTTTTTATCATAGAAAATTTCACCCACCATAGACTCCCATCTTGTCTCACCTTCCTTATTTGTTACCGAACTCCATAGTTTCATTTCCGGATCAAACGCCTCACCTTTCTTCAGCGGTATACATACAGACACGATACGTTCGCCAAAATTCTGTGTATTTAACGCTTCATTAGTGAGTTCAAATGAAATCATTCCGCCAGTTTTGAGGATATTTTCGTTGACATCTACAGCATACATTTCATCCTTAATCATCTGTTCAGACGAGAAACATTCCCTGATATTTTTAAACCAGCGCGGATTATAAAGATCAAGCGTATCCTGGCCGGCACCATCCATATTCGTTCCACAAACGAACATATTGTAAAGCCTGACAATCGAATGGCGTTGCAGCGAGTCATCCTGCTGCGTTAAATCAATACCCATTCCCGTACTTAAAGCTTCCTTCCACCCGGTTCTGAGGCGCAACAATTCATCAGCAATAGCCTTTGCTCTTTTTTGGGACAATTCCTTGTTATACTCCGGCGTCCCTTTTTCATCCGTAAAAGACTGAATGTGGAAATAACCACTTTCATTTTCCCTAAAATGTTTATTAACAAGACCAGCCAATGCTTTTTTCTGACCAACAGAAAGTTCATAGACATCCGTAGCATAAAAAATACTGCAGCTATCAATCTGCAGGACGCCCTGGGCATGACCTATGAATAAATTCAAAATCAAGAAGGCAGTTAGTACCTTTTTTTTCATAACCTACTTATATAACAGGAGCTATATTAAAAAATAGAAATGTAGCAAAAAAAAATCCGTCGAACAATGTCCGACGGATTAAATATAATAACATAAGATAATCACACTTTGATCTCTACTTCAACTCCGCTTGGCAACTCTAATTTCATAAGAGCGTCAATTGTTTTTGAAGACGAAGAGTAAATGTCAATTAGCCTTTTGTATGACATTACTTCGAATTGCTCTCTCGCTTTCTTGTTTACGTGCGGAGAACGAAGTACTGTAAAAAGTTTTTTGTGTGTTGGCAACGGAATTGGACCTGTTACTACAGCACCAGTGCTTTTTACTGTTTTTACGATCTTCTCTGAAGATTTATCAACCAACATGTGATCGTAAGATTTCAATTTTATTCTGATTTTTTGACTCATTTTCTTAAAGATTAAGCGTTACCTTTTGCTTTTTTGATTACAGCTTCCGAGATGTTGGCAGGTGTCTCCGCGTAGTGAGAAAACTCCATAGTTGAAGTCGCACGCCCTGAAGACAATGTCCTTAATGTCGTTACATATCCGAACATTTCAGAAAGCGGCACATCAGCCTTGATGGTTTTAGCACCATTCCGGTCACCCATGTCATTCACCTGGCC
>CALRKC020000119.1:0-6891 GCA_943367895.1 Erythrobacter sanguineus
GGTGGGCCGGTCGGATTGTCTACCTTGGCAACGGCTGTGTCCGAAAGCAGCGAAACCATTGAAGAAGTTTATGAACCATTCCTGATTCAGGAAGGGTTTATTATGCGAACACCCAGAGGAAGGGAAGTTACCGAAAAAGCCTATAAGCATTTAGGCAAAGTTAAGACTGGCATTCAGGGAGGTTTGTTTTAAAGTTAATATTCATTATTGTGAAAAGGATGTCAATAATTGTCTTACTGCTGTTCGTATCGACACTCGGTGCGTGCCAGACGCAACCCGGTGACATCCAATTCGAATATGGACCTGACAAACAGCAAAACCTCGACCTCTACCTTCCGTCAACAATGAACGCCGATACTCCGGTCCTGATTTTACTCCACGGCGGGGCCTGGATGATGGGCGGGAACGCGTACACCGCAAAGCATGCAAAAGATCTTCGTGACCGCGGGTTTGTCGTAGCTAATGTGGATTACCGTTATGTAAATGAAAAGGTCCATGCCGCAGATTTGCTTCAGGATATAGCTATGGCGATAGATTACGTCGCTGCAAAATCAACGAACTATGGGTATACCAAAGAAGGGTATCACATCGCCGGTGTCAGTGCCGGCGCACATCTCGCCTTGTTATACGGTTATACTGTGAAAAACGTCAAATCCATCACAGCACTCTGCGCACCATCCCGACTCGATTCCGAAGAAGTATTACAGTTCATGCAAAAGAACGGATTGCTTCGGAACATCGAATTGCTCTCCAATGCCAACTATCCAGGCAAAGGAAGTGCCGACAAAGCATTTACTGCGGTAAGCCCGTACGCCCAAATCGAAAACATTCCAACTTTACTCATACACGGGACCAATGACCCTTTAGTGTCCTACCAACAGTCGGTTGATTTGCTCGCACTTTTACAACAAAAAAAGGTAGATTCCAAACTTGTAACCATGGAAGGTAAAGGTCATGACGTCGGGATGAACCAACCTGATTCCGAAAAAACCGTACTCGATGCCATCGCCAGTTGGATTAAGAACCATTCATAGTATCAGGGCGTTGCCTTCGGCCGGGCTTTTCGCTGCAATCTTTTTAAGCCTTGCTCTGCCGGCTTAAAAAGGATTTTCGCTGCAATCCCTAACGCGTGTCGCGCTTTCAAATTACGCATTGTGTATATTTGCCGGAGCATGATTGAAAACAAATCGAAATACGCGCAATTCATCAAGTCCGAAGCAATTCGCCTGGGTTTTCTGTCTTGTGGCATTTCTAAAGCGGGATTTCTGGAAGCCGAAGCGCCGCGTCTTGAGACATGGCTAAACAACAACCATCACGGCGCGATGTCATACATGGAAAACCATTTCGACAAACGCCTTGATCCAACCAAACTTGTAGAGGGTGCTAAAAGCGTGGTTTCTTTATTGCTAAATTATTATCCGTCAGAGACGCAGGTGGATGATACTTATAAAATTTCCCGTTACGCCTACGGACAGGATTATCACTTTGTCATCAGGGAAAAACTAAAAGAGTTATTGCACTCCATTCAAACCGAAATTGGCGAAGTAGGAGGCAGGGCATTTGTAGATTCTGCTCCCGTTTTGGACAAGGCATGGGCTGCCAAAAGCGGACTCGGCTGGATCGGCAAACATTCCAACCTGCTCACCAAACAAACCGGCTCGTTCTATTTCATCGCCGAACTCATTCTCGACATCGAACTCGAACCGGACCATGCCGTCACAGACCATTGCGGTTCCTGTACTGCCTGCATCGATGCCTGCCCAACCGATGCCATCATTGCACCTTACGTCGTGGATGGCTCCAAATGCATTTCCTATTTTACAATAGAACTGAAAGACAACCTTCCCATGGAGATGAAAGGTAAATTCGACGACTGGGCTTTCGGTTGTGATGTGTGTCAGGAAGTCTGTCCCTGGAACCGCTTTTCAAAACCGCATAGTGAACCTTTATTCAACCCGCATCCGGAATTGCTGTCGATGTCAAAACAAGACTGGGAGGAGATTACCGAAGAAACCTTTCGTACCGTATTCAGAAACTCTGCCGTAAAACGGACAAAGTTTGAAGGGTTGAAGCGCAATGTGGATTTTTTGAAATGACGCACTGCGTTTTCCGTCGGCATGGGCGCATCACGTGAAACATAAATGTCCATTTTCGCGTTTGCCTGTTAAACACGGCGATAAAAATGTCGATCTTGCTTGCTACAGCAGCACCGATTGTTAAGATGTGAGACTTCTTTTCTAAATATGGTTTCCGTTGTATTCTGCGTTCATTAAAGCCGTACCTTTAAAATATTACTATCCGCAAATGAAAAAAAAAGGTACACATATCGATATAGGTGAAGCCCAAGCCTTTCCCGCAGATGACAAAGACCCACGCGCGGCTGCCCTGCTCAGGGTAAACAAAAAACTTGCTTTACAGAACAGGGAAAAAGAACAGTATGCTGCAGAGCTTGCAATGATTAATAAGGAATTGTTACTCCAAAATGAGGAAAAGGAGAAACTAACAGCAGAATTATTTGCCGCTAATAGTGAACTTGCCTTCCAGAATCAGGAAAAAAGCAAACGCGCCGCCGAATTGGTTATTGCCAACAGGGAACTGGCATTTCAAAATGAGGAAAAAGAGAAACGCGCCGCCGAGTTGCTGATCGCCAACAAGGAATTGGAATCCTTTACCTTTATTTCAAGCCACGATCTGCAGGAACCCTTACGCAAAATCCAGGCTTTCTCGGATCGGATCCTCAGCAATGAATATGAAAACCTGTCCATAAAAGGGAAATACTATTTCGAGCGCGTACAATCATCAGCCTCTTACATGCAGGCACTCATCAACGACCTGCTGGCTTATTCCCGCACCACGGCAACGGAAAGGGTATTCGAACACGCCAGCCTGAATAAGATCATCACAGAAGTTATGACAGCGCTCAAAGATGAATTGAAAGAGAAAAAAGCAACCGTTGAAGTCGGTAAATTGTGTGAGGTTTATATCATCCCATTCCAGTTCCGGCAGCTCCTGCAAAACCTGATGTCAAACGCCCTTAAATTTTCACGCCCTGCCGAGCGGCCACATATTCTGATCCAATGTGAGTTCGTTCGTTATGAAGAATCACTTAAAACGGATATGATGCTAGGCACAGATTACTTCCATATCAGTTTCGCTGACAATGGCATCGGGTTTGATCCCGAATACAAAGAAAAGATTTTTGAGATTTTCCAAAGGCTGCATGGAAATGAGGATCATGAGGGGACCGGAATAGGTCTTACCATTGTTAAAAAAATTGTCGACAACCATCGCGGAATCATCACAGCAACCGGCGAATCCGGAAAAGGGGCCACATTTAATATTTATATACCCACGCAGCAACAATAAAAATAAAGCAATTGCCTGTTGTAGATTCATCTGCGCCTACCTGTCGTGTTACTTCAAAATTCAAAATTGGCAATCAATTTAAAACAAGAACTTCTCCCTAAAAAGTTTCCATTTTACAACCATACGATTACCTTTGTAAGTCTCAAAAAAAGAAAAGGAACAATGAACAAGTACAGCAAACGCCGTGAGGCTCTATTATACCACGCCAAACCAAAACCAGGGAAGATTCAGGTTGTGCCAACGAAAAAATACGCTACACAGCGTGACTTGTCGCTGGCGTATTCGCCCGGGGTTGCAGAACCCTGCCTTGAAATAGCAAAGGACGTTAACAACGTTTATAAATATACTGCCAAAGGTAATCTCGTCGCAGTAATCACCAATGGTACTGCGGTACTCGGGCTTGGCGACATCGGTCCCGAAGCCTCAAAACCCGTCATGGAAGGAAAGGCGCTGCTTTTCAAGATTTTTGCCGACATTGACGTATTCGACATTGAAGTCGGGACCAAAGATGTCGACGCTTTTATCGAAACCGTAAAAAACATCGCGCCTACTTTCGGAGGGATCAATCTCGAGGACATCAAGGCGCCTGAATCCTTCGAAATTGAAAGGCGATTGGTAGAAGAGCTCCAGATTCCCGTTATGCACGACGACCAGCACGGTACCGCCATCATTTCGTCGGCGGCATTGCTCAACGCATTGGAACTTGCCAAAAAGAAAGTAGAAAAAGTAAAGATCGTAGTCTCAGGAGCAGGCTCTGCCGCATTGGCCTGTGCCAATTTATATGTATTGTTAGGGGTGAAGCCGGACAACATTATCATGTTTGATGTAAATGGCGTGCTTTCTTCTGAGCGTACTGACTTGTCCCCGCTGCAATTGCGTTATGCCAAAGGCAAACCGGGTATCGACCTGAAAGGCGCCTTAAAAGGTGCCGATGTATTCCTCGGACTGTCAGCGGGAAACATTCTTTCGCCCGACATGCTCATGGGGATGGCCTCAAACCCCATCGTTTTCGCTATGGCTAATCCAATTCCGGAAATCGACTATGACCTGGCCATCGATACCCGCAAGGACATCATCATGGCAACTGGTCGCTCTGATCATCCTAACCAGGTTAATAACGTATTGGGTTTTCCGTACATCTTTCGTGGGGCCCTCGATGTACGCGCCACCAAGATCAATGAAGAAATGAAAATGGCTGCTGTACGCGCCCTCGCGGCACTGGCTAAAGAACCCGTGCCGGAGCAGGTCAACATCGCGTATGGCGAGACCAAGCTGAATTTCGGCAGGGACTACATCATCCCAAAACCGTTCGATCCAAGGCTGATTGCCACCGTTGCACCAGCCGTTGCACGTGCTGCAATGGAATCCGGCGTGGCACTGCACCCGATTCACGATTGGGACGAATACCGCGACGAACTGCTTGAACGTCTTGGTTCGGATAATAAAATGGTGCGATTGCTTATTAACCGTGCGAGGATGGATCCTAAACGCATCGTTTTTGCTGAAGCAGACCATCTCGACGTACTGAAAGCCGCACAAATTGTGATGGAAGAAAGGATTGGATACCCGATTCTGTTAGGGAATAAGGAAGTCATCCTGAGTCTTAAAGAAGAACTCGGTTTTGACGCGGACGTGCCTATTTACGATCCGAAAACCAAAAAAGAAGACGAACGCCGACTGCGTTATGCCGAAATATTCTGGAAATCACGTCAACGCCGTGGCATCCAGCTGCTCGATGCCCAGAAATGGATGCGTGAGCGCAATTACTTTGCGGCCATGATGGTCAATGAAGGCGACGCCGATGCACTCGTAACCGGTTACTCCAGAAGCTATCCTTCAGTAATAAAGCCGATGATGCAGTTGATTGACAAGGCACCCGGCATCTCCTTGTTCGCGACGACCAATATGATGATGACCAATCGCGGCCCGATGTTCCTGTCTGATACCGCGATCAACACAAATCCTTCAGCTGATGACCTCGCGAAAATAGCGCTGATGACAGCTAAAACAGTTCGGATGTTTGGTATGGAACCTGTGATTGCGATGATTTCGTATTCGAATTTCGGTTCGTCTGCCACGCCAAGCGCAGCCAAAGTTAACGAAGCGGTGTCTTATCTGCATAAATATTACCCGGACCTGATTGTCGACGGTGAAATCCAGACTGATTTTGCGCTCAATGCTGAGATGCTGCGTAAAAAATTTCCTTTCTCAAAATTGGCCGGAAAAAAAGTCAATACGCTCATTTTTCCAAATCTTGAAGCGGCTAATATTACCTATAAACTGCTGAAGGAACTCTATAATGTAGATTCTGTAGGGCCGATTATGCTGGGCATGGACAAACCGGTGCACATCTTTCAGATTAGTGCAAGCGTAGAGGAAATGGTGAATATGGCTGCCGTTGCAGTCGTCGACGCGCAGGAAAAGGAAAAGCGCCAGAAATTGTCAAAAAAGTAGTTTTAATCGGTAAAATTTGCGCGAAAAACATTCATATTCCGCTTAGTAAAAGATTTTTGTTACTTTTGGGCATTACTTAGCAAAATGATTGCACACATACACGGAAAGTTAGTAGAGAAAACACCTACCGAAGTAGTCATTGACTGCAGTGGGGTAGGATATCATATCAATATTTCACTGCACACTTATTCACTGCTGCCCGACTCCGAAAACGTAAAGTTGTACACGCACCTCCAGATTAAGGAAGATGCGCATACCCTTTTCGGATTCGTACAGAAATCAGAACGCGAGATTTTCAGGATGCTGCTGTCTGTTTCAGGCATCGGTGCAGGTATTGCGAGGACGATGCTGTCGTCCTTGGAACCGAAACAGATTGTACAGGCGATTGCTTCAGGTGATGTCGGTACGATACAGGCCGTAAAGGGCATTGGTACAAAGACTGCACAGCGTGCCATCCTTGACCTGAAGGACAAGGTGTTAAAGTTGTATGATTTGGACGAAGTTTCGATTTTGCAGAGCAATACAAATAAAGATGAAGCGTTATCTGCTTTGGAAGTTTTAGGATTTAACAAAAAATTGGCTGAAAAGGCCGTTGAGAAAATCGTTCGCGATCAGCCTGAGGCAACCGCGGAATCGATTATAAAACAAGCTTTAAAAAATTTATAAGTACTTGAAAACATTATACATAAAAGGTTCTCAAACCGTATTGAAAATCAGCGTTTTTTTGCTGATTTTGTTTGCAGCGCCGGGACTTCAGGCACAGGTGGATGAAGAAGAAGAAGAGCAACCCAAAGATACGATAGGATACAATCAGGGCAGGATTGAACTTGACAACCCGCCAAGCGTGGTCGCTTCTTATACTTATGACCCGGTCACCGATCGTTACATTTACACGAATAACGTTGGTAATTTTAATGTGACCTATCCGATTATCCTGACACCAAAAGAGTATGAAGAGCTGGTGATGAAGGAATCAATGCATAAGTATTTCAAGGAAAAAGCAGAAGCTATCGACGGTAAGAAACCGGGCAGCGAAGAAGCAAAAAAGGATTTACTCCCTAAGTATTACGT
>CALRKC020000120.1:0-6845 GCA_943367895.1 Erythrobacter sanguineus
CGACAGTTTTTCCCTGTAGGCAAACCTCATGTTCACGGTCAGGCTGGTGTTGTGGTAATCGGTTAGCGGGACAAACACCGACGGATTGCCAAAGGCATACGGATATCTCGGCGATACCCCTTCCGTCGCCATGATAAACTTCCATTTAAACCAGCGGAAGCTGCGAAACCCGACCCAGAGATTCTCCCCGTCCTTACTGTCGAACTGTGAGGCGATGACCTTTCGGGTGCCAAACAGGGATTGACGCGCAAGGTCGGCACTGAATATCCCCGTCTCGGCAATATCATGGTAGTACTGCGCTCCGACCTGGAATTCCCTGTTTTTTGATATCGTATAAATCGCCTCGCCGCCGTATTTCGACTCTTCGTCCCTCAAGCCATAGCCATAAAACCCGCCGATGGTGAAATTCTTAAACAATTTTTCGTTGGTATAAAACCCGGTTCCCAGACGCAGGCCTTCGTATTTATTATAGGTAAGGGTCCGGAACAGGTCGATGTCGACAGGACCGACAGGCAACCTGCCGTTCATAAAACGAACCACGCCGGTCAGCATGCCATCGAGGTTGTACTTTTTCCCGACACTGTCGAGCATGCGGTAGGTCTTCAAATCGATGCTGTTGATCTGCTCCCGGCGGAAGGCCTCCCAGAACGCCTCGTCTTTTTTGGCGGAATCATCAGCAAGGCGCACCGTCTCAAACCCGAAGTCCTTACGCCGCAAGGCCGGATTGATCTGTACGCTGTCGATATAGCTCTTGCCGTCCATGATCATGTACATCTTTTTTGCTGGATACTCGTTAAAAACCAGTGCGAAGTTCATCTTTTCGGGGAACCACTGTCCGCCGGTGTATTGGTACTGCTGCCGGATGCGCAGCTCCACCTTTTTCTTCTCTGCCGGTGCCGCCACGACGTTCTGTACCGCATAACCGTTGCTGTTGATGTAGAGCAGGCCCTTCAGCGCATCAAAGTTCCTGTCTTTTTTAGGGGTGAAAGAGATGATGAATACGGTGTCTTTTTCGGACGCGCGGGTTTCCTCGAGGCGAAACTGGTATTTGGCGAGACTCCCGTTGGCGATAGGGTTCAGGTAATGCCGGTCGAGCAGCTTGATGTCGTCCTCATAAAATGAGAAGGGCTGGAAGTCGGTCATTACGGCGGCAAACATTGGATTCTGGAATCCGGATACGCGGGTAGCCAGGACGGTTTCCTCGCTCAGGTCCGGTTTCAGGAACTTCCTTTTGGTGACGGATTCCATCATAAAAGCGTGCTTGGTCATGTCGGTACCGGTGTTTGTTGAGTCGGTATCGCGTACGTTCAGCATAACCTTGTTGTAGCAGTTGTAGACAAACGACTCCAGGCTGTTGGGGTTGTTCTTTTTCTTGTTGGCAATCACCTTCCGGATGATGGCGTGGGCGGGGTTTACATAGTTTACGGTGACTTCATCGAGTGCATTCTCGGCCTCCTCGAGCGATATTTTCAGCGGCGCTTTGGCATCGCGGGCCACGCTAACTTTTTTGCTCTTGTACCCAATGTAGCTCACCAGGATGTAGGTGATTTCATTGGCGGACTGCAGTGTAAACTTCCCGTTCAGGTCGGAGCCTGCCGTCGTGCCGTCACTGGCTTTGATGGTCGCGAAGGTGAGTGGCGACTGGGTCGCGGCGTCGATCACGGTGCCCGAAACGCTGTGCTGGGCGAAAAGGCCACCAGACAGCAGCAGCCCAAGCGTAAGGATAAAGTATTTCATGTTTTGGGTTTTGGTGGGATAAAAATAGGGGAAATGGGTGAAATGGGGGTGTTAAAAGTATTCCTATTCAACTGACATTTTAGCTGATTGTTTCCATAAATAATTTGGCATGGGTTCATTCAATTTCCAAGTAATATTCATCGGTTTTGACCCATAGTGATCTTGTAAATTTCCACTGCCTAAAAACACGTACCCCATAGTCCGGTTAAACTCATTCTTTGCTTGCTCTCTAACAAAAAGTAAAATCACTTTCGCTGCCTTCTCATGATTGATATAAGTCAATCCTTTTCCTAAATCATTTCTTGTTTGATTTTGCGATTGCCAATGAAATAATGTTTCGCTTACTGCATAATCATCGTACATCGTTGTTGGAGAATAGTTTTCCTCAGATTTAATGAGATCAATAAACAGAATTTCAGTATTTATATTTTTGTTTTCTGCGACACCTCCTCCTATCCTATTGTGGGATGGAATTTCAAAAGAGGACATCTTAAATGCTACTAAAATTTGATCTCTCGTATACCGCGCATGAACTTTTAGCGGTTGATTATATGGTAAATAAATTTCTTTTTCATTGAAGTCAATTCTGTCTATTAAAATGGATAGTACCTCGATTATTTCATTTAACAAGACCTCATTTTTCCCAATACTCCTTACACTCTCTTCCAAGCTATTAAACTCTTGGGGGTTTTGCCAAACGTCATAGTGCAACATTGTCAGCATTGCGATTTCATTTTCAGAATAGGAATTAACATCAACTTTAAAACCTTGTTTAGCAACTTCTAGTAAAAATTTAAAATAACTAAATGATGAAGTAGATAGCCATTTATTTTTTATCGCACTAACTATCTGCTTTTCATTCTCATTGCTAAAATCATTTATTTTTCCGGCTATTTGTAGTAATCTAGACCAACTGTCTTTCTTATAAATTAACTCAATAGGAATATTTGTAAATTCTAAAAAATTTCTGAGCGTTAGTGGTAATGCAGTTTGATGTTCGAAATTGTTAATTTTCTTTAGAATTTGATTTCTATCAGGAGACGTCGCTTTTGTAATATTATCGAGTATAATTTGCTTGGCCTTTTTCTCTAAAACAATCGAGCAGCCTAAAGGAAGGTGAGGAAAATCGGTCTCTAATTCTCTTTTAATAGAAGTATTGGTTTTACCAATCAATGCTCTAAACTTTCCTTCAAAATCATATTCAGGTCTAGCGTTTCCAACAAAATCAAGTACTGTCAAGCAATCCTTACTATCATCTATCCTAAGTCCTCTACCAAGTTGTTGTAAAAACACGGTCAGACTTTCTGTAGGCCTTAAAAATAAGACTGTATCAATTTGTGGAATGTCCACACCTTCATTGAAAATGTCAACTACAAACAAATAGTTGATTTCTTTTTTTTGTAATTTATACTTTAGCTCTTCCCGTTGCTTGGAATTTTCGCTTGATAAATAGTCTGCCTTATAACCTGCTAATAAAAATTTCGAAGCCATAAATTTAGCATGCTCAATTGTTATACAAAATGCTAAGGCACAGACGTCGGATGAGTCTTTAGTGTACTTTTTGATGTTGGTTATAATCTCCCCTACTCTAAGATCGTTTGAAGTGTATAAATCACTTATTTCACTTGCGACATATTTACCTTTCTCCCATCGAACATTGCTTAAATCCACACTATCAGAAATCCCAAAATACTGAAAAGGACATAGTAACTTTTTATTCATCGCTTCAGGCAGTCTAATTTCAGCGGCAATTCGATTCGAAAAATCTTCAAGGATATTAGCGCCATCCATTCGTTCGGGGGTCGCCGTTAAACCTACTAATACTTTCGGTGTAAAATAATCTAATATTGGCCTATAACTTGCCGCTTTTATGTGATGAACTTCATCTATTACAATGAAATCATAGTACTCTCTGCTTAAGTTTAAATCTTTTAAACGATTTCCTAAAGTTTGAATTGATGCAAAAACATATTCATAGGAACTTGGTTCGAGTCCATCAACCCATAGCTCTCCGAAATTATTATCTTTTAAAACCCCTTGGAACTTCCTTAAAGACTGGAGGAGAATTTCTTTTCGATGAGCAATAAAAAGTAGTCTCGATGATTTGTTATTACGAGAATAGTTTTTGTAGTCAAACGCCGAAATTACTGTTTTTCCTGTGCCGGTAGCTGCAACAATCAAATTTTTAAATCGTCCATGAATACTTCTTTCAACTTGGAGCTTTTCTAAAATCTCTAATTGAAAGTGGTAAGGCTTTAAGTCGAAAAAAGATTGAATATTATTAAAACCAGTAGTGGTTTTTGCATTTGTTAGAGCTTTTTTCAATTTGTCCGAGTGCGTTTGTTCATTGAAAACCTCGAATTCGGAATTCAACCAATAGGTTTCAAACGTTTTTTGAAATTTTTGAATTATATGACCTACTTCCGCAGTTGTAATTTTTAAATTCCATTCTAACCCATCCGTCAAAGCAGATCGAGAGAAATTAGAAGAACCAATATAGGCTGTATGGAAACCTGTTTCTCTGTAAAACAGATATGCCTTTGCATGTAATCTCTCATTCGCTGTATTATAAGAAATTTTCACTTCAGTATTTGCTAAAGAGGACAATAAATGTATTGCTTTGTAGTCTGAAGCACCCATGTAGGTTGTAGTAATCACTCGTAGTTGACCTCCTCTACGGGTAAATTCCTTTAGCTCTTTTTCAAGTATAATAATTCCCTTCCATTTAATAAAAGAGACAAGCAAATCAATTCGGTTTGAAGACAAAATTTCTTTTCGCAGTTCACTCTCTAATGAAATGCCAACATTTCCTCCCGTAAAAAGTTCACTGTGAATTAACCTTGAATAAGGTGTGATTTCTTTAAGGTATTTTTTTAAGTCTGAGAAGTGAGTATTCACTTTACTAAAAACTGCCTTAAGAATTTTCCCTTGAATATCAATTAAATCATCTTCGAAAGCATTGTTATTCAATTCTTCTTTTAAGAATAAAATTATTTTATTAGCTAGTTCTATTTGTTTTTCAACATCTCCTTTTATTAATGAAAATGCATAATTTAAGGTATTGCCTAAGTGTCGTGAAAGTATAATTGCTGCTTCCTCCTTGTCAACTGGAGTCTCTTCAATTTGGAAGTAATTTTTATTTAAGCTACTCAATTTAGTTTCGATTAGCTGTGTGATTAAACTCTCATAAAGGCCTTGATTCATATTTGCTTTTTTAATAATTCTTTTATAATTGGAATATCAGCTGCTGCAAAATCCAAATCTAAAAGGTATCTTTTCTCTACCAACTTATAATCGACATGCTCAGCTAATTTTATTTTTCCACCTTTATATTTCGCTATATAGGGAATCAGATTAATTTCAACATCCTCGTATTGATATAAAGAGTTTGAAAGCTCTTCTAGAACTTCGATTTCAATATTAATTTCTTCTCGTATTTCCCTTATTACACAATCTACTTTGCTCTCATTCTTCTCTAATTTTCCTCCCGGAAATTCCCATTTGAGCGGCAAACTCATAGTTGAACTTCGCTGAGTAACTAAAATTTTATCGTCAAACCAAATAACTGCGCATGTAACATTTATCATACTTATTTTCTAGCTTAAGTAAATATATATTATTAAAATAGATTTTCATCGTAACTTTTAAAGCAAAACATGATCTCTGCGATATATTTCTGTGATCAAATCCTTGCTATTACACAATATAATTGTTCAACACTGACGCTTAAATATTGAACTCAGAGGTATAGTGATGGAAACTTAAATTCTTTCAATAATTAATAACTTACAAACCAAGAAAAAGCCCGTAAACAATGCAGCGTTCTGGGAAAAGAAAATCCGCCGTAATATGGAGCGCGACAACGAAGTCAACGTCCATTTAATCCAATCCGGCTGGACCGTCCTCCGCTTCTGGACCACCCAAATCCGCAAAGACCTCCCCTCCGTCATTGCCATGATCGAAGCACACATCGCGGTAAATAGTCTTAGAAGATTCATTATTAGCCTTAGAAGTTTAATAAATGAACTTGGAAGTTGATCAAATGAACTTGGAAGTTGATTAAATAAACCTGGAAGTTGAATAAATGAACTCAGAAGTTTAATAATTAAACTTAGAAGTTCAATAATTAAACTCAGAAGTTTAATAAATGAACTTAGAAGTTTAATAAATAAACTCAGAAGTTGAATAAATAAACTTAGAAGTTGAATAAATGAACTCAGAAGTTCAATAATTAAACTCAGAAGTTCAATAAATGAACTCAGAAGTTTAATTATTACTCATACGGAAAATCAGCCTTACCTGAGCAAAACACGACCAAAACCACCCGCAAACCCCGCCAAAGCCTTGAAGACAGGCCTGAAAACAACAAAGACAGCCCTCGGGCTGTCCTGTTATGATGCTTCGTTTCTATTTTTTCGTTCTGGTTTCAACGCCTCCGGCATGTCGCACCAAAAAGCGGTGGAGATACCCAGGCCGCTCGTGCAACCGGAAACCCTTTACATATTGTATAGCCAGGTCGCCGGATTCTGGTAGGTCGTGTTCTGCGAAATCATGAACTTAATCACGGTTTTGCCGGTGTCGGTATTGTGCCGTACGCGGCCAATGGACTGCTTGGTAGATACTTTATCGCCGATGCTTACCGACACACTGCTCAGGTTTTGGTATATCGTAAAAAAGTCACCATGCTGGATTACCACTGCCTTGTTTATCGGTGAGGTTATCTGGACACTTTTTACCACCCCGCCAAAGACGGCGCGGGCATTCGCATCCCTGTCAGTCGTAATCTCCACGCCACTGCAGTGTACCGTCAGCGAGCTGATCTGCGGGTGGGGCTGGTCGCCATACCTCAGGCTCACGGTGCCTTTCTCTACCGGCCACGGCAGCTTGCCCTTGTTGGCCTTGAAATTATCGGAAACCAGCTTGGCCTCGGGCGTCAGGACAATTTTCGTCGACGTTTCAATCTTTTTGGTTTCAGCAGCCGTCGTCGTTTTTGGATTGGCTTTCAGGTTGGCGGCAGCGGCTTTTTTATTGGCTTCGGCAATCGCGGCACGCAGTAATTTATCGATCTGCCTGTCGATGTTGCGGCTTTCCTGCTGTTTCTTCTTGAT
>CALRKC020000121.1:0-6839 GCA_943367895.1 Erythrobacter sanguineus
CGAAAAAGAAGCCGAAGAAGCGCTTGAAGCAGCCGTAAACGCCTATCAGGATGGGAGAGGTGCCTGGCCGGTGATGAGCGTAGGCGAGCGAATTTACTGTGTTGAACAATTCACACGGAAAATGATTGCAGAAAAAGACATTGTCGTCAAACTGATTATGTGGGAAATAGGCAAATCCCATGCCGACTCCGTTAAGGAATTTGACCGTACGGTCGAGTATATCTATGCTACAATTGATTCACTGAAAAACCTGGATCGGGATTCCTCACGGTTTGAAATAGTGGAAGGGATTGCGGCACAAGTGCGAAGATCACCACTTGGCGTAGTACTTTGTATGGGACCCTATAACTACCCTCTAAACGAAACATTTACGACTTTAATCCCCGCATTGATTATGGGGAATACCATTTTGTTCAAGCCACCAAAATTCGGGACGTTGCTTCATTATCCTTTGCAACAGGCCTTTAAGGACAGTTTTCCGAAAGGCGTGGTCAATTTGCTTTATGGACGGGGCAGTTCGATCATTCCGGGACTGATGCAATCCGGGAAAATTAATGTGTTGACGTTAATTGGTTCAAGCAAAGTGGCAAATGAGCTTAAAAAATTACATCCAAAAGTCAACAGACTCCGGGCTGTACTGGGATTGGATGCTAAAAACGCGGCGATTGTTACGTCAAAAGCTGATATTGAATTGTCCGTTAAAGAGATATTGACGGGTTCGTTATCATTTAACGGTCAGCGCTGTACGGCTTTGAAAATTGTCTGGGTTCACAGCAGTGTTGCTGATGCGTTTGTCAAACAGTTTGGTGAAGCTGTTTCGGAATTGAAATTCGGTTTGCCGTGGGAGAGTGGCGTATCGTTGACACCATTACCGGAACCGGACAAAGTAGCTTATCTTAACGCCTGTATCGCCGATGCAGAGGCTAAAGGCGCCAAAGTTATGAACGAAAATGGCGGAGTGTCAAAAGAATCATTCTTTTTTCCGGCAGTGGTATACCCGGTGAACAAGGATATGCGTTTGTATCATGAAGAGCAATTCGGGCCGATTGTGCCAATTGTACCTTTTGATGATGCCGAGGAAGTGATCCAATACCTGATTGATACCCAATACGGACAGCAGGTTAGCATTTTTACAAATGATGCCGATGAACTCTCAGAATTGATTGACCCATTAGTGAATCAGGTGAGCAGGCTCAATGTAAATTCGCAGTCGCAGCGTGGTCCGGATGTTTTTCCGTTTACTGGAAGAAAAGACAGCGCTGAAGGAACATTGTCGGTCACCGATGCCATACGGTCATTTTCGATACGGTCGCTGGTCGCTTTTAAAATGAATGAAAACAATACGCGATTGATCAATGAAGTGGTCAATGAAGACAAATCAAATTTCTTAAGCACAAAGTTTATCTTCTAGATTTAACTAAACAAAGAACGAAAGCTACTTCAAACGGAGTGGCTTTTTTGTTGAGGAAGTTGTTTCGCAGGAAGTGAGAATGCAAAAAATCTATTTTACATAATATAAATTATAGTTCAAATAAGCATTATCAAATAACGGCTAAATCCTCAGTAATACTGTGTTCTTTGGCAATAATGCATTTTCGCCGTTAACAGCAACTGTCAGCTTATCTGCCTCAAGCGTTAATACTGCAGACCCCACGTTACCTGACTTATCTGAAATCTGCACATGAGCTTTGGTATTTTGCACATAACCGGAAATCTTTAAACCAGTCATATTGGTGTCCTTACTTTTATAAGTTAAAGTCCCACTTATTACAGTCTTGACCTGACGAATTTCAAGCTGCATCCTTCCTGCAGTTTTGTCAACGGATTTGGAATCGTAATTTCCGCTGAAAACCTTCAAAACCGGCTTCCGGATGGTTGTCACGTTTTGGGCATTACCAAGGTTGCATACTAAAATCACTATCAGTGCTGAAATTGTTTTCATTTGTAAATAAATTAAGTGGTCTATTTGACAATATAATTATTTTGGAAGAAACACATGAAATTCAGCGCCTTGATTTTCAGTTCCATAAGCCTGTATAAATCCATTGTGATTCTCAGCAATCTTCTTACAGATAGCCAGTCCGAGTCCTGTACCGGTGTATTTCAATTCTGTTTCCAGCCGTCGGAACAATACAAAGATGTTTTCGGCGTATTCCTGACGGAACCCAATACCGTTGTCGGCGACTACAATTTTATAAAATGATTCCGGGTCAATTGCCTTTCCATCACGCGCACAATCACCGGCAATTTGCTGATGTGTGATCTTGATTTGTGGCGCAACGTTTTCTTTTGAGTATTTAAGGGAATTGGAAATCAGATTTACAAACAACTGCTGGATTTGAAAAGGAATCACTTCAACGACCGGTAATTTACCGACTTCTATGATGGCTTTTTTCTCTTCGATGCTCAGCGATAACTCGTCAATCACTTCTTTCATCAATAAATTCAGATCAATTTTAAGAAAATTCCGATCGCCTTTAATTGCGCGTGCATAATTTACAAGGTCAATCATAAGGTTTTGCATACGGTTGGCTGAAAACCTGATTTTATTGAAATAATCTTTTCCCTGGTCAGACAGCTGCTGCATCTCTGCCCCTTCCAGCCTTGAAATGAACATCTGTATTTTACGCAGGGGCTCCTGCATATCGTGACTCACGATGCTGTTAAAGGACTCAAGTTCGGCATTGATTTCAATCAGTTTCTTATTTTGCTGGCTGAGTTTGTTTGTATTGAGATATTGGTCTGTGATGTCATAATTTACGCCTATTTTGACCAACTCCCCTTTCGCATTTCTCCTGAAACTTCCTACGGATTTCATGTACTTAACTTCGCCATTTGCAAGCACAAATCGGAAGACAATCGAGCTGGGTTGCAAATCTTTAAATGAATCGGTATGTGCTTTAATAGTTGCCTCCAGATCGTCAGGATGTATAAAAGGCTTTATGTTTTCAAGTGACGGTGTAAAACTCTGAGGCTCCAGTCCCAAAAGGCGGAAATAGTTATCGGAAAACGTATACACATTGGTATCCAGATTTACTTTCCAATGCCCGAAAGCGGCAATTTTCTCGGCATTATTGAATGTGTCATTTAGAAATTTAAGCTCATCATTTGCTTTTTTCAATCGAAACACGTCGGCGTTCATCTTGACATAGGCCAACAGGAAAATGGACAGTGACAGTATTGCCAGGACGCTCGCGGTCCATCTTGATTCTTCAATTTTGTCACTGTGAAACTGCTCCTGCTTTCTGACTTTGGCCTGTTGAATATTAATCAGCTTATTAATATAATTCTGAAAATCATCACTATAAGTAATTCCTTTCAATAAATTAAAATTCAATTGATTAACGTCGTAGTTTTTAATTGATACGGTTTCCAGTGTCTTATCAAAAACTACGTGGCGGCGCGCGATATACCATTTGAGACTGTCCAACCCCGATTTAAATTCGGGATTCGCAAGGCTTAATTTATGCAGTCTGGAAATCCGGAGGTCGAAAGCCTGATTATCCAGTTCAGGATCGACAAGATACATGCTGTCCCGGCTGATAATG
Source organism: Erythrobacter sanguineus (assembly GCA_943367895.1). Lineage (GTDB taxonomy): Bacteria > Bacteroidota > Bacteroidia > Flavobacteriales > Flavobacteriaceae > Flavobacterium. The sequence continues at coordinate 3,549 of CALRKC020000121.1, forward strand.
AAACTGCGTAATGCCGATTCGTTCTTACTGATGGTAGTGGAAATCTGTTCTAATTCAAATCCGATTGCGTTGGAATTTTCGATGGCCTTTACAGAAGTGCCGAGGTCCTTCATCTGGAAATAAAATGCCGTAACCAGGTATCCAACTACCACAATTGACAAACATAATATCAACTTTAGTAATACTGAAAATCTGGTTAGGCGTGAAAATTTCATTTGCAATCATTATACACTGAAAAAAAATGTCTCTTTATTGAGGCCGGAAGTGTGGAATTGCCAGTTCATGTTTACCACATCCTTAATGACTTTTTTCAGTTTTCCAAAATCATTCGGCTTTTTTATGTAAACGTTTGCACCGCCTATAAAAGTATCTTCAATATCTTTTTCGGATGAAGAAGTAGAATAAATCGCAATTGAAATATCCTTGAATTTTGGATTTTCCCGAATCTCCTTAAGACAGTCGAATCCGGTCTTGCAGGGCATATTCAAATCCAGAAATATAATATGCGGGTGTACGGTATCAGGTGCTTCCAGATAATCAATAAGTTCCTTACCGTCTTTAAAAGTGGTCAGCGTGCTATTCATCTTAAGTTCCTGGATGGCATCGCTGAAGAAATTCCTGTCATCCTCGTCATCATCCGCAAGGATAATGTGCATTGGTGCTTTATTGTCAATATACATAAGACTGGGGGATTATGTTTTTTATTAATCAGCTGTTCATGCTCCTGCGACGGTCCACGATCCTTTTGAACATAGAAGGTGTCAGCCCGGTAACTTTTTTGAATTGCGCAGAAAGATAAGCGACACTGCTGTAATTGAGTTTGTACGAAATTTCAGTCAGCGTAAGGCCATCCTCTATGATAAGTTTTTTCGCCCGTTCAATTTTCTGGATGATGATAAAATTCTCGATTGACGTATACGTATATTCAGAAAAAATATTTGCAATGTATCCGTAGCTCAGATTCAGTTGGTCGGAAAGATAATTTGAAATTGTTGAAAGCGGAAGTTTGTCCTTTTCATAAATCATCTCAATAATGGTATCCTTGATGCGCTGTACCAGCTGACTTTTCTGATTATTAATAATTTCAATGCCGTAACGTGCGAGTGACCTTTGCAGTTCAGCAAGATCCTCGTCTGATATATTGTCAATAAGCTCTATCTCACCGAATTCCAAAAGATTGTACTTAAGATTCAGTTTTTCGATTTGTTCCTGCATGATAACCCGGCAGGCCATATTAATATCGTACTTAATGTAAAGTTTCATTAACAGCAAATATTTGGTTAAAGTTATGTATAAATATAAATAAAAATTGTAAAACGCGTCTACATGTCATTAAAAAAAGGAGCCAATATTGAAATATAAGCTCCTTTAAGTACGATATCGCCAAAAGCGATTTCAATATATAAAGATAAATAGATCCCTTTAGTGATTCAAAAATACTATAAATCAAGTCAAACTATATTTATACTATTTTTAAAAAATGTTATGGAATTTCCATTTCATTTTTTATCCGGCCTTATAATCATGCGCAGCGACTGGTCTTTTGAGAAATAAGCCACCATCCAGTTGTAAAATGTCTGTATCCTGTTTCGGTAGCTAATTAAAGATATCAGGTGTATAAACAACCATGCCAGCCATGCGATCACGCCTTTCAAATGGATTTTAGGCTTTGGAATATCAACAACCGCCTTATTTTTCCCGATAATTGCCATAGAGCCCTTATCATTGTATTTAAAAGGCTTCCACGATTCGTTTTTCAGTTTTCTCCTGAGATTTTTTGCAAGGTTCCTCCCCTGCTGTATCGCTACCTGCGCCACCTGCGGATGCCCTTCAGGAAATCCCGGATCTGTCAGCTGAAGGCAGGTATCCCCAATGGCATAAATATTTTCAGTTCCGTTTACCTTATTATATTGATCCACGGTTAGTCTTTTTCCGCGCCCATAGCATGCTGCCGGGATGCCTTCAAACTCTTTTGCACTGACACCGGCTGCCCAAATAAGGTTTTTCGTGGCTATGGTTTCACCATTGGCAAAGAAAACGGTGTCATCCCTGTAATCAGTCACACGGGTATTCAGCTTAACGACAACACCCAATTTGGTTAGTGCGTCGTAGGTATCCTGCTGCGATTTAACACTCATCGGTGATAAAAGCGCATTACCGCCATCGACAAGATAAATATTACTCGCTGTCGTGGACAACTCCGGGTATTCCTTCATGAGGATGCTTTTTCGCATCTCTGCGAACATGCCCGAAACTTCAACCCCCGTTGGCCCGCCGCCGGCAACTACAATCGTTAACAGCTTTCTTCTTTTTCGGATGTCTTTACAAATGGTCGCTTTTTCGATGTTCTTCAACAACGTATTCCGCATCTCGATGGCGTCGTTCAGCGTTTTCATCGGAATAGCATTCTTCTTTACGTTTTCCATACCAAAATAATTCGTTTCGGCGCCGGTGGCAAAAACCAAGACGTCATAATGAAGCTCACCATTGCTCAGGATTACCTTATTCTCTGATGGAATCACACTTTGCAGTTCGGCCAAACGAAATTGCAAATTGTCCTTTCCCGAGAAAAATTTACGAAACGGATAACTGATGCTCGAGGGTTCTAAAAATGCCGTAGCGACCTGGTAGATTAGCGGTGGGAAGAAATTATAGTTATTTTTATCGACCAGTGTAACCTTTATTTCCTTGTGGTTTGCAAGTTCCTTACAAAGGTTGACTCCGGCGAAACCCCCTCCTATCACAACAATTTCCATAATTTTTACGGTTTTTTTTTTTAGCACCTTAAATTTACGGACTTTAACTTGCTTATCCATTTTTTTGCTCCTGTCATTTATTCAATTTAAGAAAACTTTAGCGTAATGCCCTTACGTTAAAATAGGGCATCTGCCTTATTTCAGGAATTACCGGCGGAAGTTACTTTTGACACATGTTGCATAACGTCAATAAAAATCAAAAAAGGGGAAAATCATGAAAAGAAATCTACAACACTTCTGCTCCGCAATACTGTTGCTGTTGCTTTGTTGCTTACAACAGGCATACGGCCAGTCCGCCGGATTCAACTCGTCTTACATTGTGTTGAGCATCAACAATGGCGCCAATGCCTATTACGATCTTCAGTCCGATACCGGAAATCCTGATTTCGAGGGTGCTGTATTGGGTACTTTCTGCGAAGGCAGTACAAACAGCCTGATCTTCAAAGGGGCGGAACACAATGTTTACAAATGCGGTGGCTGCGATTTAAGCAGCACGAACCTGTATTACCGTATCTATCCTGCCGGTTCTCCGTCA
>CALRKC020000122.1:0-6821 GCA_943367895.1 Erythrobacter sanguineus
ATAGTTATCCCATGAAACTCTTGTAATTGGATCTGGGAATTCCTGTAACCAAGGGTTGTGTGCCTGTTGGCCATCTCCCATTCCTGTTTTGGTATAAAGTACCAGTTCTGTTCCTGAATTCTTAGCCTGAGCAAGAGCTGAAGCCGCAGCTGATCCGTCAGCTGATCCGCCAATCTGAGCAGTCGGAGTTCCGAAAACCCCATCATGCAATACCTGATTCCATGTAGACCCTGCAATGTATGCAGCAGAATTGGCTTTCACATAGTCGTAAAAGCTTCCCGTTTGTCCTGTCCAGCCCAATAAAGCTTCCTGGAACTGTTTTGTCTGCGGGAACAAAGGACGGATTGTTGGTTGCGTCAAAGCATAAGTGCCTTTCAGCAAACTTAAATCGTTCCATGATTCCAGATAATGCGTCGTACCGACAGCCACTTTAGACATCATCGCTGTTTCATCTTCCCTCAAAGAAAACGCTACTGATAGCGGCATCTTTTTGATCGCTTCACCGAATGCCTTACCGTTTGGTAAAGAATATACAGGATTAATACCGCTCATGATTAAGGCTTGTACTTTCCCGCCTATAACATCATTGACAACCTGAGCCACTTTTTCATTGGAACCCTTTCTGATCTGTCTCAGACCTGCGGTCATGAAAGCCTCGCTGGCCAATGCATTATTGATTGCCAAAACCAGCAGTTGGGCATTCTTATCCTGAATTCCGGAAACCAAAAGTCCTTTTGATCCGGATGATTTTAATTGCTGTGCAGCTTTTTCAACATTTGCCTTAACTTTTGCATCCAGGCTAACTGAAGCACCTCCGCCCACAACGACATTATATATATATACCAACGCCTGCTTCTGTTGTGCAGTTGTCATTGGAATTCTGTTATCTGCAGCAGCGCCTGATAAAGTCATATTAGACTCCATCTGGAAATGCTTGGACATTTTATTGTTAACCGGAACTCTGCCTTTCGCATATCCCGCATCGTATCCACCACCTTGCCAGTCACCCAGAAAATCAGCGCCTACAGAGACAATAGTAGAGGCTTTTGAAAAATCATAGTCCACTAATGCCCTTTCTCCATAAACAGTTTCATATGCATCCAGCGCCGCAGAAGATGACACTGCATCATAAACAACATGCTTTGCATTTGGATTCTGCGCAATAAATTCTGCAATCAGTTTCTCAGTTGATGGACTTGCCAAAGTGCCCGTAAGCAATACTACCTGCCCACCGTTTGCTTTAGCATCAGCCAGGCCTTTTCTGATTTTTGCATCGGCATCAGTCCAAGAAGCGTCTTTTCCTTCTATCTTAGGCTGCTTTAGACGCATATTGTCATACAAAGACAAAATGGAAGCGTGAACCCTTGCATTTGCAGAGAATTTGGCGCCGGCTATGGTATTGTTCTCGATTTTAATCGGACGGCCCTCTCTTGTTTTTACAAGGATGTTGGCGAAATCAAATCCGTCAAATACAGAAGTTGCGTATAAATTGGCAACACCCGGAATAATTTGCTCCGGCTGAACCACATAAGGAATCGATTTAATTACCGGACCTTCACAGGCAGCAAGCGATGCTGCAGCGGTTGAAAATCCAACGTACTTTAAGAAATCACGACGGGTAGTTGAAGAAGAAGACAAACTTTCCTTATCTCCAAGAAACTCATCCGTTGGGATGGCTTCGATAAATTCGTTATTCCTTAACGCCTCAACAATAGAACTATTTTCGTTTAGTTCTTCAACACTTTTCCAGTATTTTTTGTTTGATGACATCTTATATAAATATTAGCTTCTTAATTATTTTTGTTTTTCCGTGTCTGAAGTGAATATGGCTTAATAGTGGCACTTACCACACTCAAGACCACCCATCTGAGCAGCTGTCAGCTTATCGACCCCATATCTTTTGGAAAGTTCTGCATGAATCTTTTTGTAGTAATCATTGCCTTCCATCTTAACTTCCGTCTCACGGTGACAGTTAATACACCAACCCATGGTCAATGGCGCAAATTGCTTCTGCACTTCGTAAGTCTGTACCGGACCATGACATTTCTGACACTCGACACCAGCAACAGTAACGTGTTGTGCGTGGTTGAAATACGCAAAATCAGGAAGGTTGTGAATGCGAACCCATTTCACAGGATGTGACTTTCCTGTATACTTCTGGGCTGTTTTGTCCCAACCCACAGCATCATATAATTTCTGGATTTCTCCCGTGTAGAATTCTTTAGAATGATCATAAATCGAATCCTTATCACCCTGGAATTCAGAAATATTCTTGTGGCAGTTCATACAAACATTCAAAGAAGGAATTCCCGCATTCTTACTCACCCTGGCAGAAGAGTGACAATATTTACACTCGATTCCGTTATCACCGGCATGTATTTTGTGAGAGTAATGAATGGGCTGTACCGGCTCATAATCCTGATCAACACCAACCTGCATCAGGAAGCCGTATACATAATACCCGCTGGACAACAACAGGAATATCGCAGTAATCAATACCAGAAACTGGTTTTTCACATAAGCCTGCCAGATTGATACTCTAGGTTCCTTCTCAGCATATTCAATCCCATTAGCTGTAGCGATTCTTTTTAAAGTACGCGTTACAAGGAACAGCATAGTAATCAGTATAGCCATTACGACCACAAGCGCCACAAGGATCAGGTCATTCGACATACCTCCGTCAGCATGAGTTCCCGGAGGAGCTGCACTGGTATTTTTTTCAGCAACAGGAGCAGGCTCAGATGTGTAGGCAAGTATATTATCGATATCGGCATTAGACAACTCCGGAAAGGCCGTCATTACCGACTTATTATTATCGTTAAATAATTTAACAGCCGCCGCATCACCGGACTTGATCATTTCAGAACTGTTATGAATCCATTTGTACAACCACTCCCTGTCATGCTTGTCCGCAACGCCCCTTAAAGCCGGCCCGGTCATTTTTGCATCAAGTTTATGGCAGGCAGCACACTTGGAATTGAACAAGGCTTTTCCAGCCGCAGCATCACCAGCAGATGCCGGTGCGGCAGCAGCTTCAGCAGCCGGAGCAGCGGTAGTTGTCGCAGCAGCCGGAGCAGCAGTAGCCTGAGCAAAAGAAGTGAGAGAGAAAGCCAGCAGAAATGCCAAACTGTAAAATAAATTTCCTGAAATCGAATTATGGTTACCCACCTTTTTCATATTTTAGATGATTATCGACTAATGATGATGTAGTCTTTTTCCCTGATTATCAACGAAAAAACACAATACACCCTTTTTAAACCTGCACAAAAATACGACTTAAGAACCATTCTCAAAACCTTAAATATATCTTAATAACCAATTTATATCAATTCTAAATAATTTGCCGAGCCGTTATATTGCAGGAAATATTACATTTGTTTAAAAAACATATACTTATGAAAAAAATCAATCGGAAGCTGGCTTTATGGACTATTGGCATTTTAATTTTATCTGCCGTTCCGATGTTTTCACAAGAGACGAAAACAACGGTTACCCAAGACCCAAAATTCGAAAATCTGTTAAAAGAGAAGCGCCGGATCAATTCTTCAATCACGGTAAATGACCGTTATAAGATACAGATTTACACCGGGGACAGTGAAAGCTCGAAAAAGGCACTTGATAAGTTTAAAAAGCAATTCAAAAACTTTGACGGGACCATCATTTTCAACACCCCATTTTACAAAGTATGGGTCGGTAATTTCAAAACACGTATTGAAGCCGAACGCAACCTGAATACCATTCAATCAGAGTATCCAAATGCCCTGTTGATTAAGCCTAATAAGTAGTAGGCCTGACCGCCTGAGTGAATTAAAAAATATTAAATTCGATAAATAAAAAAGCGCCCATAATTTGGACGCTTTTTTATTTATAAGCCAAAAACCTTAAGATCTTACTTCAGTTTCTTCTTTACGGCAACTTCCTGGAATGCTTCAATAAGATCCAGTTGCTCAATGTCGTTGTAGCCTTTAATCTGGATACCGCAATCGTATCCTTTGGAAACTTCTTTTACGTCGTCCTTGAAGCGTTTCAGTGTAGCCAGTTCCCCGGTGTGAACCACAACCCCTTCCCTGATGATCCTGATTTTAGAATTCCTGAATATCTTTCCGTCCGTTACCATACATCCTGCAATCGACCCGATTTTAGAAATTTTGAAAACCTCCCTGATTTCAGCTGTTCCGGTAATCTCCTCTTTCATTTCCGGAGAAAGCATACCTTCCATTGCGTCTTTTAAATCGTCGATAGCATCATAAATGATGGAATAGTTACGGATATCGATTTCTTCCTTATCGGCCAATTGCCTTGCATTTCCGGCTGGACGCACATTAAATCCGATAATGATAGCATCAGAAGCCGAAGCGAGCATAACGTCAGTTTCAGTAATAGCACCAACTCCTTTGTGAATGATATTGATCTGGATTTCTTCAGTAGATAATTTAGAGAATGAATCAGATAATGCTTCTACAGAACCATCTACGTCTCCTTTAAGAATAATGTTAAGTTCCTTAAACTGACCAAGAGCGATACGCCTTCCGATTTCAGCCAGCGTAATATGCCTTTGTGTACGTACGGATTGCTCACGCATCAATTGGGTACGTTTCGCCGCAATGGCTTTTGCTTCCCTTTCGTCTTCGAAGACATTGAATTTATCACCGGCAGTTGCGGCGCCGTCTAATCCAAGCACCGATACCGGCGTTGAAGGTCCGGCTTCTTTTACAACATGCCCACGTTCATCGTGCATGGCCTTAATCTTACCATGATGTTTTCCTGCAAGCATATAATCCCCAACTTTCAGGGTACCTTCCTGTACGAGGATTGTAGAAACATATCCTTTTCCTTTGTCCAGAAAAGCTTCCACCACAGTTCCTGAAGCAGGCTTGTTCGGATTGGCTTTCAAATCAAGGATCTCAGCCTCGAGCAGTACTTTTTCCAATAAATCTTTTACCCCGGTTCCTACCTTTGCAGAAATATCATGCGACTGGATTTTTCCGCCCCAATCTTCTACCAAAAGGTTCATCCCGGCAAGCCTTTCCTTGATTTTCTCCGGATTGGCATTTGGCTTATCAACCTTATTAATAGCGAAAATAATCGGTACGTTTGCAGCCTGCGCATGGCTAATCGCTTCTTTGGTTTGCGGCATGATATCATCGTCCGCTGCCACCACAATAATCGCAATATCGGTTACCTGTGCTCCACGTGCACGCATGGCGGTAAACGCCTCGTGACCGGGTGTATCGAGGAACGCTATCTTCTGGCCGTTATCCAGCGTCACACCATACGCACCAATGTGCTGGGTGATCCCTCCGGATTCTCCTGCGATTACGTTTTCCTTACGGATGTAATCCAGCAGCGACGTTTTACCGTGATCGACGTGACCCATCACGGTCACGATTGGCGCACGGTTAACAAGATCTTCTTCGCGGTCTTCCACCACCTTGATATTTTCCTCGATATCGGTAGTGATAAATTCCACATCAAATCCGAACTCATCCGCGACGATAGTCAGCGTTTCAGCATCCAGACGTTGGTTCATCGTTACCATAATCCCCAACGACATACAGGTACCGATCACTTTGGTAATTGGCACATCCATCATTGTAGCTACTTCTCCTACGGTTACAAATTCTGTAACCTTAATTGTTTTGCTGCCTTCATCGATAGCCCTTTGCTCGTCATCAGATTTCTGACGGTGTGTTTCCCTTTTGTCTCTTCTGTATTTTGCCGCTTTGGATTTTCCGCCTTTACCCTGAAGTTTCTCCAGTGTCTCCCGGATTTGGTTTTTAACTTCCTCCTCCGTCGGCTCTACTTTTGCAACAATAGCGGGACGATTACCCGGTTTGTTGAAACCTGGTTTCCCTCCGGGACCTCTGTTTGCATTATTTCCGGCATTGCCACCTGCCTGACCCGGGGTGTTCGGCCTTATGCCGCCACCGCCTGGCTTAGGGGCAATTCTTTTGCGTTTGTTCTTATTGAGATTATTTGCCGCGTTGGCATTATTAGTGCCAGGCGCGTTTGGTGTAATCTTAAGGTCTTCTTTTTTCTTTTTAGGCTTATCGAACTGCGATAAGTCTATTGTCTGACCGGTAAAAGTTGCCCCCGAAAGCTGCACATATTGTGTGGTGATGGCTTCATCGGTGTTTGGTATTGCCGGTTCAGAAGGCGTTACCGCCTTTTCCGTATTGGCCACGGGAGGAGTTTGAGCAACAGGTGCTTCAGGCTGCACGGGCTCAGTTTTCACAGGCTCGGCCTTTACTGGCTCAGCCACAGGTTTTGCTTCAGGAACGACAGCCTTTTTAGGATTCAGGTCGATGGTTCCGACGGTCTTAGGTCCGGTAACCACTGCTTTGGCTTTGATGATTTCCTGCTGACTCCTCAGACGTTCTTCATCGAGCCTGCGCTTTTCCTCGATTTCGCGCTCGCGCTCGATACGCAACGCTTCTTTCTCTTTCCTTTTTTCTTCGCCGACTTCTTTCGAAGCCTCTTTATTCCCCCTGTCGCCTGCAAATTGATCCTGCAGGATTCCGAATTCTCTCTCGGAAATTTTGGCGTTCGGATTCGCCTCTATGGCAATCCCCTTATCTTTAAGATAATCAACGGCCCTTTCCAAGGAAATATTCAGCTCCCTTAAAACCCTGTTAATTCTTATTACTCTCTCTTCAGACATAAATAGTTTTTATAATTACCTTTTTATTCCGCTTCGCTCCGTACAATTCGACTGCGCCTCGGGTGTTGTGTTGTTGTTACAAAGGATTTTTAGTTGTTGAATTCTTCTTTCAGGATGCGCATCACATCAAGAATGGTCTCTTCCTCAAGATCTGTTCTTC